>JAYTSJ010000269.1:0-9327 GCA_043745725.1 Gammaproteobacteria bacterium
AATGAATATATGCCAGGTTGCCACAGCAGCAACCATCAACTGGAAAGGCCATGTATGGGATGTTACTGGCGTTGAACCTATAGGCGCTCCAAGCTCGGGCCAAATTAATGGTGATGCGAGCAACGTTAGTGTGGACGCTAACGGATATCTACATTTAAAAATCACTAAAATCGGTAGCGCGTTCACTGGAGCTCAACTGTTCACTCAAGATAACCTAGGTTTCGGCACTTACAACTTCCAAATCGAGGGCGACCTTACTAACTTCGAAAGAGGCGTTGTCTTAGGGATATTCCCCTACGGCCCTACTGCAGGCATAGGTGTAGATGGCGAAAACGAAATCGATATCGAGTTCTCAAAATGGGATAACCCAAACTCAGGCAATAACGCTGACTTCACGTATTACCCGCCAACAGGATACGGCGATGCAAACTATACACCATCATTTGAACACAATTTCTTTGTTAATTTTGGTGGTGCAACACTTTCAACATCACGCATCGAATGGACCCCCACCAGTATTATTTCGACCATCATGACCGGGCTTCAGCCGGTAGGAACCGTGACTAATGTTATTAGCCCGAATGACACTTACACACCATCAAACCCAACGACCAAGATTCCCCAGGTTGCGTTACCGGTAGGGCTTAACTTATGGACTTATGGCACCCAACCAACCAAAGCACTCGACATAGTTATTCGTGACTTTCAGTTCGTGCCTCGCTGCACCGCAAATTGCGGCAGTTCATCGAGCAGTATTAAATCTTCACTAGCGGCTTCAAGCATTAAATCTTCAATTGCCGCGAGCGTAGCGTCTAGTATCAAGTCTTCGGTTGCCGCAAGTGTAGCCTCTAGCGTCAAATCTTCAGTAGCGGCCTCGAGTATTGCCAGTGGACAACAATGTAATTGGTGGGGAACTATTTATCCAATTTGCAAAACCGTCACAAGTGGTTGGGGCTGGGAAAATAATACTGATTGTGTGAGCGCTGCTACTTGTGCAACCTTGTCACCACCTTACGGCATTATTGGTGGCGGCACTTCCTCCGCAGCAGCGAGTAGTGTTGCAGCTAGTAGCGTAGCTTCATCGTCTGGAGCTGATGCCAATATTGCACCAACCGGTGCCGGTGCTACCTGGTCGAAAAATACCACGGCAACTGCTAACACTAACAAACTCACAAGTAGTGGTGTGATTGACAACAATCTGTCTACCGATGTTGTAGTGAACCCAGCCGGTGAAGGCGGTACGGTGAAATATGAAGCCGCTGGTGTCACCTGGAGTTCTGCTAAAACTATCTCTTCCGTTAAATTCATTAACGGTAATTTCACTAATGGCGATGGCATTTTTGGCTCTGGCTTGAGCTTGCAATACACCACTAACGGTACTACCTGGGCTGAATCTGGCTGGACCGTAAGCCCGGCTTACCCCTACAACAGCACTGCTTCTGGCGTAACTTACACTCTTAGCGGCTCGCCTTTAGCCGGCGTTACCGGTATTCGGGTATCGGGCAAAACCAGTGCTACGGCCTGGTTCTGGAGTGTGAAAGAAGTTCAAGCCATCGGCCATTACTAGGTTGTTATATGGGTTATTGTGCTGAACAGTGCTGATGAAGAAGGAACTGTTAGTAGATAGAAAAAAGGGGACGAATTTGCGTCCCCTTTTTTGTGACATTTATTTAACGTAAACCTTATACGCCCAAGGCGCTAACAACAATTCTGTTTCTGCCATTAACTGTACTTTTTCACCTGAACTAAAATCGCGGTACCACCCCAGATAGAGCGCATCTTTAAATTTAATTTTTTGTGGTTGATTAGAAAGATTAAATACAGCGAAAACTTTGTCTCTATCATTCTGCCGAACAAAACTGAATATTTTCTTTGGTTCATTGTTCGGTACTTGAATCATAGTGGCACCCCAGTGCCCGTTCCACAACGCAGTATTTTGTTTTTTAAGTGCGAACAATTTTTTATACAGCTCGAAATAAGGAGATGCTTGCCATTTGATTGGATCGCGATCAAAAAAAGCCAAACGTTTTTTGTTGCCCGCTTCTTGCCCGTTATAAATTAACGGTATACCTTCACTGATAACAGAAAAAATAATCGCAGCATCCACGGCATCACCAAAAATTTCAAACTCCGTGCCTTCCCACGCATTTTTATCATGATTAGTGGTGTACAGAAGTCGATAGCTATCTTTCGGATAAAATTTTTGATTCCACGCATAGTAACCAAAGAGTGCAGATGCATCTGCTTTACCTTGAGCGATGTTGTGTAAATTATCCCACCACGACCATGAGTAAGTCGCATCAAACGCAAACGCATGCATATCACGACTTTCCCATTCGGCCAACATAAACACCGGCTTTATTGCACGTAAATCTGCGGTGACAGTTTCCCAAAAATCTTGTGGTACAAAACCTGCTGCATCCGCACGGTAACCATCCACACCAACTTCTTTTACCCAAAATTTCATGGCACTGGCCATGTATTCGCGCAAACCAACACTATCGTAATTTAAATCAATAATGTCATCCCAATCAAACCAGGGTGTCGGGTGAACATTGCCTTTGTAATCTTTTTCATACCAGTCAGGGTGGTCTTTGCGAATCACGTTATCCCATGCGGTGTGATTACCCACCCAATCGAGAATAATATGAAAACCTAACTTGTGGGCCTCGTTGACAAAATGTTTAAAATCATCAAGCGAGCCAAATTCCGGATTCACCGCAAAATAATCTTTCACCGCGTAAGGGCTACCCAATGAGCCTTTACGGTTAACGTCACCAATCGGGTGAATCGGCATTAACCATAAAATATCTACGCCCAGATCTTTCAAGCGCGGCAGTTCTTTTTCCGCTGCGCGAAACGTACCCTCCTGCGTAAACTGACGCGTGTTGATTTGATAGATGCTCGCGTTTTTAGTCCATTCAGCATGCTGAAATTTTACGTATGCTTGCGGTTGATATTTATGGGTAGATTCCCCATGCTGATTTTGCGGCAAACTGCAACCTGCGGCAAGCAAAAGACCAACCGCAAATGTGCAGATAAACGAAAGATATTTTGTCATATTTATTATTCGTTAATTGTTGAAAGAAATATTGAAATGCACGCTGGCGATAAGATTATCAAAGCCACACCTTCTCACCAGTAATTGGTCGCACATTATCGCGAGGAACTTCAGCGGCAACTGATATTACCGCCAAAAAAGCACTGGCATAAGGCGCTAACAATAACTTATCTTTAGTTAACACCGTACTATCTTCCTCGTCGCCATTGAGTAGCTGAAGATTAACCACATTATCCAAGGGAACAATAGCCGACGTAGGCGCTAAATTAAAAGCGGCCATAATTGTTTGTTGTTCATAATGACGCACAAACAATAATACATCCTCAGGTGCATCTAAAAATGTTATGTCACCCCACAACAGCGCAGGCTGTTGTTTACGCCATTGCATAAATTTGCGATACGCATTTAGCACTGAGTTTTTATTGTCTTCCTGCACATCAACTGCACAAGAAAAATGTGCAGGCGACACCGGCAACCAAGTTTTAGCCGCGGAAAAACCCGCATTTTTTTCCGCGCCAGCCCAAGGCATAGGTGTACGACAACCATCACGGCCTTTAAAGCGCGGCCAAAAAGTAATACCATAAGGATCTTGTAATTGCTGCTGCTCAATTACCGCTTCCGTCAAACCTAACTCTTCGCCTTGATACGAGCAAACACTTCCACGCAAAGACATTAGCATTTGATTGAGTGTTTTTGCTAACGCGGGATTAGGATTTTCACCGCCCCAACGCGACATGACACGCACCACATCGTGATTACCAATAGACCAGCAGGGCCAGCCTTCAGAGAGATTTTTTTCTAAGGTTTCTACCGTTTCACGAATATAACTGGCCGATAATTTATCCACCAACAATTCAAAACTATACGCCATGTGTAAACGCGAATTACCTTCAGTATATTCAGCCATGGTTTTTAATGAATCTTCAGCAGAAATTTCACCGAGCGTAACTGAACCAGGGTAGCGATCCATCAATGCCCGCAAGGATTCTAAAAACGCAATATTTTCCGGACGAGTATTGTCATAAATGTGACGCTGAAATGCGTAGGGATTATCTTCCCTAAAACCGCGACCCTTGCGCTCTTCAATCGGCTTAAAGGGATTGCTGCGTAACTCTTTATCGTGATAACAAAAATTAATTGCATCCAACCGTAGGCCATCGACACCGCGCTTCAGCCAAAACTCCACTTCTTGTAAAATTTGTTCACGCACAGCAGCGCAATGATAATTTAAATCCGGCTGCGATTTTAAAAAATTATGTAAATAATATTGGCAGCGACGCGGCTCCCATTCCCATGCGGAACCGCCGAAAATTGCCAACCAATTATTAGGTGGGCCACCATCTGCACTTGCATCAGCCCATACATACCAATCTGTTTTAGGATTATTAATTGACTCACGACTTTCTGCAAACCACTGATGCTGATCAGAAGTATGACTTAGCACTTGATCAATAATTATTTTTAAATTTCGCGCATGTGCTTGCGCAATCAGTTCATCAAAATCGGCCAGTGTGCCAAAAATTGGATCAATATCGCGGTAATCACTAATGTCGTAACCAAAATCTTTCATCGGCGAGCGAAAGAAAGGAGATATCCAAATCGCGTCCACACCCAAGCTCGCAATATAATCGAGCTTGCTAATAATGCCCGGCAAATCGCCGATGCCATCAGCATTGCTGTCCATTAAACTGCGTGGATATACCTGATAAATTACCGCACCGCGCCACCAAAGGGTCTGCTGCATATTCATACCCTCTTGCTCACGGCATCATACAAACTAAGGTTAAACATATTGTTACTTTCATAACTACGGTCGCAACTAAAATCCCAACTACAGCAAGAACCACTGTTACAACTATTTTGACCAATCAAATACATAACCAAAATCCAACCAAGAGGAATTATTTTGAACACTTTTATCTCTCTTCACAACATACGCCAGCAAGCCGCGCTCGCCAAGCCTCTACATACGTATGCAAAACGCTAACTGCTTAAAAAGCCTGCAAAAACAAATAGAATACGTATGCAAAAATATTTTCTATCGCCATATTTCACCACACAATCATTCTCTGTAAACGTTTTCATATGGCGAAACAAAGAGCATAATATTACAACTCAAAATATTGCATACGTATGCAATATTTATTGCAACTGAATACGTATGTAGTGAATTGTTTAGCTGCGCTGCAAGCCTTAGGCTGCGCTTTGACACAAACCAAGACAAGACACTAATCTTTTATACAAGGATTAACAAAGTAGACTTGCAGCGCAAGTTAAAATGGGGCATAACCTTGCCTAAAGCAATAAGCTTTTCCTAAAACCATAAAATAAAATGTCACACTTCTATAACAATTAAAATGCTAACCGGCTGCCGTCATGACTAAATCTACGCATCAAAAACCTTTATTAAATTTCTGGCAAATTTGGAATATGTGCTTTGGCTTCCTTGGCATTCAATTTGGCTTTGCGTTGCAAAATGCAAACATCGGCCGAATCTTTCAAACGCTCGGCGCTAAAGTTGATGAACTGCCTATTTTATTTTTAGCTGCACCAGTAACTGGCTTACTTATGCAACCACTCATAGGTTACATGAGCGATAAAACCTGGACCAGCCTCGGCCGTCGCCGCCCTTATTTTTTAACGGGCGCGATACTCGCAACACTTGCATTATTGATTATGCCGAATTCGAATTTACTCTGGGTTACCGTTATTTTTTTATGGATTCTGAACAGCGCAATCAATATTTCGATGGAGCCTTATCGTTCATTTGTATGCGATATGTTGCCCAATGAACAACGCACAAAAGGTTTTGCCATGCAGGCATTTTTTATTGGTGTGGGTTCAATAATTGCATCGGCTTTACCATGGATATTTACCAATTTATTAGGCGTAAGCAATACTGCACCGGCAGGAGAAATACCAAACTCCGTTATTTATTCTTTTTATCTTGGTGGCGCCGCATTTATTAGCGCGGTATTAGTGACCGTTTTTACTACAAAAGAATACTCCCCCGAACAGCTAGCCAATTTTGAAGCGACAGAATTAATAAAAAATAAGGACAATGCTACTGAGGTCAAAAAAATATTTTCAACTCAAGATTTTTTTAACCAGGGAATTATATGGCTAGTTGTTGGCGCGCTCTGCTCGCTTGGAGTATTTGAGTTTAATTTAACTCATGATCTTTATGTTCTTACTGGCGGGGTTATTCTGTTTGGCGCGTTACAATTATTCACAGGCTTTTTACA
The DNA here is from genome assembly GCA_043745725.1 of Gammaproteobacteria bacterium. GTDB lineage: Bacteria > Pseudomonadota > Gammaproteobacteria > Pseudomonadales > Cellvibrionaceae > Cellvibrio. Next base: position 6,307 of record JAYTSJ010000269.1, read on the forward strand.
ACATAGAGGCCATAAAGAAAATGGGCTCTGCGAAGTCATGAACGATTTAATTGGCATGCCTAAAGCAATGCGTCAACTTGCGGTAGTGCAGTTTTTTTCGTGGTTCGCACTTTTCTCTATGTGGATTTACAGTATAAGCGCAGTCACCGAATATCATTACGGCAGCACCGATACCACCTCTGTAATTTATAACGAGGGCGCTAACTGGGTAGGCATTTTATTTGCTTCTTACAATGCATTTGCTGCACTGGCCGCGTTTGTTATTCCTGTTATAGCACGAAAGACTAGTCGTAAAATTGCGCACATGATTAATTTATGCATGGGTGGACTAGGGTTAATTTCCTTCTACTTTATTAAAGATCCAAACCTATTACTATTTTCAATGATTGGCGTTGGTTTCGCGTGGGCATCTATATTATCCATGCCTTACGCAATTCTTGCGGGATCACTCCCTGCCAAAAAAGCGGGTATTTATATGGGAATTTTTAACTTATTTATTACCATCCCGCAAATTTTAGCATCCACAATTTTGGGCTTAATGGTACGGGAATTATTTGCAGGAAAAACAATTCTTGCGTTAGTCTGCGGTGGCATAGCGATGATATTAGCGGCGCTGACGACACTGCTAGTGGATGACAAAGCGGATTAAAAAATATTAGTGCAACTCATCTAAAAATATCATGCGTAAAAATTCGATCACAACACGGATTTTTACATTAATGTGGAAACACATTAGCGTAAAGATAGGCTAGCGGGGAAACTTTTTTGCTATGGGGTTTGCCCCACAAGAACCTCTTACGATTAGCTGTGCCGGCAATAACATAGATTGGGCAGGCTCACCGTCCACTAACTTTAACAAGGTTTCGACTAAGAGCTCGCCCGCCAATCGCGTGTTTTGTTGCACGGTACTTAACGGTGGATGAGTGTAAGATGCCATAGGAATATCATCGAAGCCCATTACTGCGACATCCCGCGGAACATCAAGACCTGCCTCTTCGAGAGCTTTACTGGCACCAATCGCAATTAAATCACTGGCGCCAAAAATACCATCAAAAGGAATACGTTTTTGTTGCAGTGTTAAGGTGGCTTTGTAACCTTCTTCTTCTGATGTTTCTGCATTAACTTGCAAGCGCCCCTCAAAAGAAATTTTCGCATCAGCCAAGGCTTGCTTGAAGCCCTGAAAGCGCATTGCAAATTCTGGGCTATGCTCGGAAACATCCCCTAAAAATGCAATATTTTTTCGACCTAATTTAATTAAATGCTGTGTCGCCAAATACGCACCACTAAAATTATCACAGCCAATGGATACGCCTGGCTGGCCATCCAATACTGGCCCCCAGGTAACAAAATGTGCGCCGACTTCAGTAAGGTAAGTTAATTTTTTAACAAAGCTCTCGTAATCACCATAACCCAAAAAAATAATGCCATCCGCGCGATTGGCGTCCTCATAATCTGCATGCCAATCTTCAGAAAACTGTTGGAATGAAATTAATAAATCGTAACCACGGTTAGCTGTTGCGCGCGTAATACTGGCCAACATAGATAAAAAGAAAGGGTTAATTAAAGAGTCGCCAGTACCTTGATCTTCACACAATAACAGCGCAATTGTTTTAGTTTTTTGCGAGCGCAAATTACGTGCATTTTTATCGACTTTATAGTTTAATTCTTTAGCAATCGCTTGAACTTTTAAACGAGTTTCTTCATTCACGAGCGGACTATCGCGCAATGCGCGCGATACAGTGGACTGCGATACGCCAGCACGATAAGCAATATCAAATGATGTGGGCTTATCATCTTTCATACTTTACGCCCTCGTTAATGATAATATTTTTTATAATGATTTAACTGCCAAAAGATATTACTCCATATCCTACGTAAAAAATAGTTTCGGGCGTAGTTAGACCTACAGTGTTTTTACACTTCTCTTAACGCAGCAGCAACCGGCAGGTGTGCTGCACGAAAAGCGGGGAATATACCTCCAACGAAACCAATAACTGCCGCGAAAATTACCCCTTGCACTAACAGCTGTGGAGTTACTGCAAAATCAAACACTACCTGACTAAAGCTGGCAAAATTTAATGTTGATACGGTATAACCATTAAAGATGACATACACAACCACCGAACCAATAATGCCCCCGATAAATGACAACATTAATGATTCCACCAAGGTCGATATAGCAACGGGCAATGCACCAAAACCAATAGCACGCAAGGTAGCGATTTCGCGCGTACGCGTGGAAACCGATGTGTACATAGTATTTATTGCACCAAAGGCTGCACCAATTGCCATTAATATGGCTAGCGGATAACCGACAATCTTTATAAATTTACTGAGCGGTTCTGATTGTGCAGCCAGATATTCCGATTCCAATTTAACATCCAGATTAAATTTAGGATCAGCGGCTATCGCAGCTTTTAACTCTTGAAGTCCGCTAGAACTCGAAAGCAGTAAACGCATAATCTGATAACTATTGCCACGGCGGTAGACTGCTTGCAAAATTTTTGCATCACACCAAAGCTCTGACTCTGCGACTCCGCCGCCCGATTCAAACAAGCCCACAATGCTCCACTCTGTTTGGCCTAATTTAATTTTTGACCCAACATCAAGATTCGCAAATTGTTTTTGCGCTCCGCGCCCCACAATTAATTCATTTTTACCCGGCTCAAAATTACGTCCCTGAATAATGTTAAAGGTTCGATGTACTTTAAATGCTTCAGGCTGCACACCGCGCAGGGGCACATTTGCCGAGCTGTTGGTGCTACGTTTTGCAATATCCACCACCACAAATAACTCCGCCGAAGTTATCGCCACTCCGTTATCCTTAGCAACGCCAGGCAAGCCTGCAACTAACTGCGTGGTTTCATAAGAAAGGCCACTACTCATCTCTGATGTGGCGCCCGCACGCATTACAATTACAGTATCCGACGAGCCTGCACTGCGCATGGTTCGCTCAAACCCTGCGGCCATTGAAAGCACGCTAATAAACACTCCCACCACACAAGCGACTCCAAAAATTGC
>JAYTSJ010000270.1:0-13939 GCA_043745725.1 Gammaproteobacteria bacterium
AATACATCGGCACGACTTAAAAAATCTACCACTGACGGACACTGTTCACGCCATAACGCCAGCTTTTCCAGCAACGCATCAGGAATGGAATCAGGGTGGGTATTATCGCGCCAGAAATCGGTATCGGTGCGCTTGGAAATGCAATAATGGAGCTTCAAAAACTCAATTATTGTTTCCCATCGATAAGCAAAAGTTTCATTAAATTGTTTTTCGCATTGCAAGAAACTGGACTTTTTGTGCGGCAACTTTTCTGCAATCCAAAATGCGGCGATTTCAACAAGCAGAATGGAGGATGCCTCAAGCGGCTCCACAAAACCTGCAGACAAACCTACTGCCACACAATTTTTTATCCAGAATTTTTGGCGATGACCAGGCTTATATTTAATACTTCTCACATCAAGCTGATCTATTTTTTTGCCAACGTAGTGGCGCAAGCTTTGTACCGCCTCATCCTCACCCATATGCTTAGATGAATAGACATGGCCTATACCACGCCGCTGTTGCAAACCTATATCCCACACCCAGCCGGAACCTGTTGCTGTTGAGATGGTATGGCTCGCAATCGGAGCATCCGGCTCATCATAGGGGCACTGCACCGCCAAGGCTCTATCGCAAAATAAAATATCGCTTTTATCCAGAAATGGGACTTTAAAATGCTTATCTATCAACAGCCCTGCAAAGCCGGAGCAATCCACATAAAAATCGGCCGTTAAGGCGGAACCATCAGCCAACAAAAGTGAGTTCACTTCACCTTCATCGCCCTCGGTAGTTCCAATAATATCCTGAACCACATGGTTAATCTTGAGCTTGTTAATACAGTGCTCTTTAATAAACACTGCAAACTTATTAGTATCTAAATGATAGGCGTAATTTAAAGCGCCTTGATATTCCGGAGTGGTAATATTTTTGGGTGCCAAACCACGTTCGCAAGCCGCTTCTTGGCTGCATAACATTGTGGAGTAAGACAGATCATTGCTCTCCGAAGTCGTATTCAATTTTCGAATGAGCGTATTAAGTGGGCCAAGATTGGAAGGCAGCATTAAGGGGTGGTAATAAAAATCATCCACTGAATTATCGATCCATTTTTTAAAGCATGCACCCTGCTTAAAGGTTACATCGCATTTTTGAATAAATTCAGCTTCAGAAACACCTAAAGTTTGCAACGTTGTTCGCAACGAAGGCCACGTGCCTTCACCCACACCAATATTGCCAATGGTAGGGGATTCAATCAGGGTTATTTTTAAATCGCGCCCTTGTTCTTTCACACATTTTGCGGCCAGTACACCTGCGGTAATCCAACCGGCAGTGCCGCCACCAACGACCACTACATGCTTTAAGTTGTCGTTTATCATTTTCTAGCCCATCGTTAAATTGTTTTATTCAAAGAGCTTTTATTCACTATTTTAAAAAAGAAAACAGGAGCCTTCTGCAAGGCTCCTGTTTTTTTACACATTAAAACGAAGCACGAACACCCACGCTGTAACGTGGACCACTCGACTCAGCAAGCTCGAATTGATTTGCGTAACGACCGCGCCATTGCGTAGCTTGATCGGTGATGTTAATGCCATCGAAAGTGAGCGTAACATTATTAGTTAAGTTGTAACTCGCGCTCAAATCAAACTGACCGTAGGCCTTCACATAGTGAGGTTCAGAGTCTGATACTGAGCGCAAGAACTCACCTCGCCAATTATATGCCAAACGAACTTGGAACTGGTCGTTTTCATAGAAGCCAACAAGGTTGTAAGAATTACTCAGGCCAGTTAACGCAAAAGCAGAATCGAATTTTTTAATGTCGTACACGGCATTAGTATTCACTATAGTGCCATTCGCAACAGTACCAAAACCTGACGCACCAAACATATGCTGAACTGCAAACTCAAAACCATTTACATTTGCCGTTTCAACGTTCGAAGGTTTGGTTACTTGGAATGCAATTTCACTACCGGTCGTGGGATCAATCGCAGGCTTGCCGCTTGCATCATTGATCTTTTGACCAGTAGTTGCATCTACAATAAAGTTGTCAACTTGCTTGTAAAACAAACCAGCAGATGCATAACTGCCTTTCCCATAATACCACTCTAGTGCAATATCAATATTTTGAGATTCAAGTGGCTTCAGTGCTGGGTTACCTGCATTGACAGGATATGGACCGCCTGTCTTGAGATCTCCAAATGACAAGTTAGGGCGCAAAGCATCGATGGCTGGACGAGTGATCGTCTTTGAATAATCTACGCGACCAATTAAATCATCTGTAAAATGATACTTGAAATCTATGTTTGGCAAAAACTCATCATAACTAGATTTAAGAGTCACTGGCGTAGCAGCAGATAATGTTTTACCTAACACCTCACCTTGCTTGAAAACAGACTCAAGAGACGCCAATCTTCCATCAATATCAAGATCTGTTCGCTCATAACGCAAACCGGTAACAAAATTATACTTGTGACCAGCTACATCACCCGCAAACTCCAACTGCGTATACAAGGCATTTATACCCTCAGTCACACCAAAAGTATCACTTGGCACTTTAGCTGTGTTGAAAGGAAGACCCACTGCCCCTTCATACACTTTACGGAACTCATCATAGTCAAATCGCAACCATTTGGTTTGAATAGGCCCCGTTTTGCTCACACCGTTCAAGAAGTTTGAACCTGCATCCAAGACTGTAACTTTAGGCATAGGAACTTTGGTCCAGTAGAACCCACCATCACAGAACATACAGTTCATCGCACCCTTCACCCAACCTGGAACATTCGGTTGATTTGCTTGAACAGTCGCCCACTCGGCATCAGTCATACCACGGCCCGTAGTGTAACCCTCCCGATCCTTTTCATGCGATTTATGTGAGAAGCCAAAAGTTGATTTTACAAGACCTGTAGACTCGTTCGAATTATAAACGCCCTCTAACTTGAATTGATCCATAGTGTCTTTTACTACACGACCATTTCGAATGGTGAATCCAGGACGTAAGTTAGAAGGATCAAGATAGTCTTTGTTAGCAATGGTTAAATTTCCATCAGCATCAGGCTGACGGCCATCAGTGCCGGTGCCAGTTTCAAAACCTGAAATGGCTGGAATGGAACTACCGCTCATATCCCAGGTTACACGATTGCGATACCCCATGGTAACTTGCGAATTACCAAAACCATTAGGGTCTTTATAATTCGATCCAGATCTGTAAGCATCAGCAATCACACTAAAATTATCACTGATTTCATATTTTGCATTAAGACCAAACTCTAAGGTATCAGACTTGCGGTTTTCTCTAATGGCATTGAATTCCGTACCCTGTGAAAAACCACCCGCAACATCTTTATCATCCGCAATAAAGTGGGTAATGGTGCCGTTTTTATCGGTCACTATGTCGCGCCAACCTGGACGACTACCAAACCAATTCACTAACATGTTTTGATCGCGCAAAAGCTCATATTTTGAATAAAGCACATCCGCTGTAACAGTAAGCTTGTCGGAAGGTGCAAACTGCAACACTAAATTGGCGTTATCGCGCTTGCGACGATCGTGCTGTACATTAATAAAATGGTTTTGTGGTTGGTACACATATCCATCTGTACTATTATTCGACTGGTATTTGCCAGGAGCGTATGTATTAACAGGAACACGAGTCCAATGGTTGTTAGTCACGCGATCCACTGTGGATTCACGTTCAAAATGGTTAAATGCCGCAAGAACACCGAATGTATCATCTGCAAATTTCTGACTAACCAACAATGAACCTTCTGGCGCTGACTGACCATCCAAAGTCTCGTAGCCCATTTTCAGACCACCAGAGATTTTGTTGCCCAGCTCAAGCGGACGAGCTGTTTTGATATCGATGGACGCACCAATACCGCCAGACTCTCCAAGAGCAGAGCCACTTTTATTGATAACCAGACCGCTGATCATATCTGCACCCAAAGTGTCGAACTCAAATGCACGATTGGTATCTTCAGATGTCAGTTGACGCCCGTTTAATGTAGTGATGTTAAAGTCAGCACCAAAACCGCGAACGGTTACAAACTTACCTTCACCGCCCTCGCGGTCAATAGACACACCGGGAATGCGCTGCAGCGCTTCCGCCATGTTAGTGTCTGGAAACTTACCTATATCTTCTGCACTGATGGCATCTACAACGCCAGAGGCATTACGCTTGGTTTCCATTGCTGATATTAAAGCGGCTCTTACGCCCGTAACAACCACCTCTTCAACATTGCTATCTTCCGCAGAGGCATTTTGCCCCAAACCAACCAACGCACATGACGCAATAGCGCTGACCAGAATTTTCTTTTTAAAACTTCTTGTTGTTTTCATGGAGCTCTCCTGTTAACCACTGGTACGGTGTGTATATTTTTATACCCAATTAAACGATCTCATTATTGTCAACTAAATTAACAACAATGGTTCACCCCTGGGATAAGGTAAATTCTGCAAATATTTTTAGCCATTACAAGACAACCATCACATTAATTTTTATAGTCTGTGAAAAATAGTAAAGCGCAACCTACGACAACAATGTGATTATTATTAATACTAAATTTACTTGTGCAACCAATCTTAATGACAGAACAAGTGGCGTGTCTATAGCTAAAAAGTGTTTTACAAAAATGAAAACGTTTTCCATAAAATGAAAACGTTTTCATTGAACAAAAAAAATGAGTCAGAAAATTCACTGCAACACTGAAAACGTTTTTATTGCTCAACAAAAAAACAAACAGACCCAAAGTGAAGAATTGATGGTTATCTAAGCAATAGTAAGAAATAAGCGAATTACAGGACTTAAAATTGAGTAAACAGTATCCGTATTTACACTGAAAATATTTTTTAAAAACAACAAATATTTTCTATTTTTATAGGATAAATAATCGTGCATTTTTATCTATTTATTTCTCGATGTAACATTCAAAACAGCGATATTCAGCAGGCAGAATCCTAAGCGTACTGCGCTTGTGTGGGGGGTGTATTTCAGGGATACTTGCCACTCGCTAGAACGCCTGCCGCCAACTTCACACCTAATAAGAAATTGACTATGAATAAAAAGCCGTCACTCAGTTTTTGGCAAATATGGAATATGTGTTTTGGTTTTATAGGGATCCAATTTGGCTTTGCCTTACAAAATGCAAATGTTAGTCGCATCTTTCAAATTCTCGGCGCACCGATTGATAATATCCCCATCCTCTGGGTTGCTGCCCCCATTACTGGATTATTGGTACAACCCATTATTGGTTATCTAAGTGATAAAACCTGGTATCGCCTTGGCCGTCGTCGCCCTTATTTTTTATTGGGCGCAATGCTGGCAACACTGGCACTGATTGCTATCCCCAATTCACCTACGCTTTGGGTTGCCGCAGGAATGTTATGGATTATGGATGCGTCTTTTAATATGGCATTAGGGCCATCGCTAGCATTTGTGGGTGATATGTTACCCGACGAGCAGCGCTCAACCGGCTTCATCATGCAGAGTTTTTTTATTGGCACAAGCGCTGTGGTTGCATCTGCCCTACCCTGGATAATGCACAATTGGTTTGGCGTCAGCAATATTGCACCCGAAGGAATAATACCACCCTCTGTGATCGATTCATTTTATGTTGGTGGAGCAATTTTGTTGTTGACGGTTTTATGGGCTGCCCATACCACCAAAGAATATAGCCCCGAACAATTAGCACGTTTTAGTTACGCAAAAGATAATGAGGCATTAAAAATACCCAATATCACTCGAACAAACACAGCATTTTTTCGCACGGGTAGTATTTTTTTAATAGTGGGTTTAGTTGCTACCAGTATTATTGCGATACAAAAATTTGATCAACAACTTTTTATTTTAACGATTAGTACTGCAATGTTTGGCCTATGTGAATTAGTTGCCGGTTTTATGCAACAGCAAAAACGAACAACTAATGGGTTTTATCAGATCACACAAGATCTCTTGAATATGCCGCACACCATGAAACAACTTGCCACGGTGCAATTCTTATCCTGGTTTGCGTTATTTTCACTCTGGATTTACGGCACTTCCGCCGTTACCACATACCATTACGGCGCCACTGATACTGCATCGCAGGCTTACAATATGGGCGCTGATTGGGTAGGTGTTTTATTTGCAGCCTACAACGGCTTTGCGGCAATAGCGGCGATTTTTATTCCCTGGATGATTCGTAAAAGCAATCGTAAAATAACTCACATGGTAAATCTTTGCCTCGGCGCAATCGCATTAATTTCATTTGTGTTTATTAAAAATCCAGACTGGTTACTTGCATCAATGGTCGGATTGGGGTTTGCCTGGGCCTCTATTTTATCACTGCCTTACGCCATTTTATCCAGCTCAGTTCCTGCACATAAAATGGGGATTTACGCGGGAATCTTTAATCTTTTTATTGTCATTCCACAAATATTAGCAGCTAGTATTTTGGCATTAGTGGTACGCAAATGCTTCAACGGGCAACCCATATATGCATTGGTGTGCGGTGGTGTGTTTATGCTACTAGCGGCAGGAGCAACCTGGTTTGTGGATGACGAAGGTGCCGGCTAGATAAAAGATAAGCACTAGCCTGCTAAATTAAGAAGACAAGATAGAATCCAAATAATGTGAACAGAGGCCACAATGTTCATTTTTTGCACTGTAAAAAAATCCACTTTAATCTGCGTCACAGGTACAATAACCACCTCTTAAGATAACAGTGAAAAATCTGTAACAATGACGCGTATCACATCCTTTACTCCACCTATTTCGCTTCGCCCTGGCAACAAACAAAGCTGGGGGCAATTGCAAGGCAGTGCTCAAGCGTTGACCATTTTACAGGGCGCTTATTCAACTCAGGGACTTAGCCTTGTCGTTACCGCCGATGCGAGCAACGCCAACCGGCTTGAGACCGAGCTGCAATTTTTTAATCAGCGCAACGATTTCGAAATTTTGCATCTCGCTGACTGGGAAACCCTGCCTTACGACACCATTTCACCGCATCAAGATATTATTTCAGACCGCTTAAAAACCCTTTATCAATTGCCGCATACAAAGCATGGCATTTTGGTCGTACCCATTACGTCATTATTGCAACGCTTAATGCCTGCGGATTATTTAATCGGCAATAGTTTGATGGTTGCGTGCGGCCAAAAAATTAATATCGCAACCATGCGCAGCAATTTTGAAAAAGCGGGTTACCATTTTGTGGATACCGTGTATGAACACGGCGAATATGCAGTGCGCGGGTCGCTAATTGATATTTATCCCATGGGCAGCGATCAGCCTTATCGTTTGGATTTATTTGATGATGAAATTGAAACACTGCGAACTTTTGATCCGGAAACACAACTCACCGTTGAACAAGTCACAAGCATTCAATTATTGCCAGCGAAAGAATTTCCGCTGGATAAAAATGGCATCAGTCGATTTAAACAACAGTGGCTAGAAAAATTTGATGTAAACCATAAAGCCTGCCCTATTTTTCAAGATATCAGTGCTGGCATCTCGCCTTCAGGTATTGAATATTATTTACCTTTATTTTTCGAAAAATGTAGCAGCCTATTTGATTACTTACCCGACAGCACACAGATTTATGCCATAGGCGATATTGAAAAATCGGCGGAAAATTTTTGGCTGGAATTAATGCGTCGCTATGAAAATCGCCGTGTTGATCCGCAGCGCCCTATTCTGGCCCCCAAAGATATTTATTTACAAATCGATGAATTTTTTGGTTTGTTAAAAAACTACTGTCGCACTTTTGTTGCAAGCGCTACGCTCGAAGAAAAACCAGGTCAGACTAATTTTGCAACCCTAACACCACCAAGCTTACCGATTCAGTCACAAGCTGATAATCCACTCTGTGCGGTGGAAGCTTTTTTACTGGAGTTTACCGCTAAAAATAAACCAGACGGGAACTTACCTGGCCGCGTATTATTTTGTGCAGATTCGGCAGGCCGACGCGAAACTTTATTAGAACTCTTTAGCCGTATTCGTATAACACCCACATTACTGGATGACTGGGCTAGCTTTATTCATGGCAGTGATAAAATTGCTATGACCATTGCGCCGCTTGAACAAGGGCTATTACTCAATGATCCCGCTATTGCACTAATAACTGAAACTCAATTATTTGGCGAGCGCGTGCAACAGCAACGCCGCCGTAAACAAGCACAAGACACATCTGATTTAATTGTTAAAAATTTGACGGAATTAAAAATAGGTTCACCCGTGGTGCATATCGACCACGGGGTTGGCCGTTATCGCGGTTTGGAAACTATCACCATCGATGAACAAACCAACGAATTTTTAACACTGGAATATGCCGACGAAACTAAACTTTATGTTCCGGTTACCAACTTGCATCTCATTAGCCGCTACAGTGGCACTGATGAAGAATCTGCACCGCTACATAAATTAGGCACCGAGCTGTGGCAAAAAGCTAAACGTAAAGCCGCTGAACAAATACGCGATACTGCTGCTGAATTGTTAGAAGTTTATGCGCGCCGCGCCGCGCGTAAAGGTTTTGCCTTTGCTGACCCGAAAGAAGCTTATTTAAATTTTGCCAGCAGTTTTCCATTTGAAGAAACGCCAGACCAGCAACGCGCCATTGAAGCCGTCATTGCCGATATGCTCTCGCCTAAACCTATGGATCGTTTAATTTGTGGTGATGTAGGTTTTGGTAAAACTGAAGTGGCCATGCGCGCCGCCTTTGTCGCGAGTCACGGTGGCAAACAAGTGGTTATTCTGGCGCCCACAACTTTATTAGCACAACAACATTTCGAATCGTTAAAAGATCGCTTTGCGAATTGGCCCATCACTATTGATGTGTTATCACGCTTTAGAACCAGCAAAGAAACCGAAGAAGTACAACAGCGCCTTGCTGAAGGTAAAGTGGATATTGTGGTGGGTACCCATAAATTATTATCACCCGATATTAAATATAAAAATCTTGGTTTGTTAATTATTGATGAAGAACATCGTTTCGGTGTACGCCAAAAAGAACAATTAAAATCACTGCGTGCTGAAATCGATATTTTAACGCTTACTGCCACACCCATTCCGCGCACATTGAATATGTCGATGGCGGGTATTCGCGATTTATCGATTATTGCAACACCACCGGCAAAACGTTTATCGGTAAAAACTTTTGTGCGTCAACACGATGAAACCATTATTAAAGAAGCAGTACTGCGTGAAATTTTGCGCGGTGGCCAAGTTTACTTCTTACATAATGAAGTTAGCACTATTGAAAAAACTGCGCGCGAATTGCAAGAGTTAGTACCTGAGGCACGCATTGTTATCGGCCACGGCCAAATGCCTGAACGCGAACTCGAACGTGTTATGTCAGATTTTTATCACAAGCGTTTTAATGTGATGGTGTGTACCACAATTATCGAAACCGGTATTGATATTCCCAGTGCTAACACCATTGTTATTCACCGCGCGGATAAATTTGGCTTGGCGCAATTACATCAATTACGCGGTCGTGTCGGTCGCTCACATCACCAAGCCTATGCCTATTTAATGACACCCGATAAACGTTCAATGACTGCAGACGCAGTTAAGCGCCTTGAGGCAATTGTCAGCGCAGAAGAGCTGGGTTCTGGCTTTACTCTTGCTACCTACGACATGGAAATTCGCGGCACGGGTGAGTTACTCGGCGACGAACAAAGTGGGCAAATTCAAACGATTGGCTTCTCGCTCTACATGGAAATGCTCGACCGCGCCATAAAAGCGATACGCCAAGGCAAAATACCCAACCCCAATAAAGACTTTGAAGGTATGGTCGATGTAAACTTACGCATTCCTGCATTAATTCCCGCTGATTATTTGCCGGATGTGCACTTGCGTTTAGTGATGTACAAGCGCATCGCCAATGCCGAAACCGAAGAGGCCTTGCGTGAACTGCAGGTAGAAATGATTGATCGTTTTGGTTTACTGCCAGAGCAAATTAAAAATTTAATTCGCGTGACACAAATCAAACTGAAAGCGCAAACGATTGGCATTACCAAACTAGAAGCAAACGCTCGCACCGGACGCATTGAATTTGCAAGCGAAACCAGAGTGGAGCCCTTAACCATTGTAAGGCTCGTGCAAACAGCACCACACATGTACAAATTAGAAGGCGCTAACCAATTAAAATTTACGCTGGCGATGGAAACAACCGATCAGCGTTTACAACAAGTTGCAGATTTGCTGACGAAATTAATGCACTAGGAAATCATCATGAATAAAATTAATGTAGCAATAGTAAACCAGTTCATAAAAATCGCTGTTTTGAGAATTGGTTTTTTAAGAATAATAGGTTTAACAATCGGTTGTTTATTGCAACAGCATACATTTGCAGCGGATGGTCAAAATGCTCTTGAAAATCATGAGCGCTGGTATCAAGTTGAAATGATTATTTTTGCACGCAATGAAACTAACTTACAAACTAACCCCCAACAAGAAGCTTGGCCAAAAGATATAAAGCTCACCTACCCTGATAACATCGTATTTTTAAAACCCACAAACAGCAATAACGCAGAAGGTTTTAATATACTGGCCATTAATGAACGGAAATTAAATTCCCAAGCAGCCGCTATTACCAAAAATGGTAATTATACGCTGTTATTTCACCAGGCATGGCGGCAAATGATTTACGCAAGAAATACTAATATTTTCATTAGTGGTGGCAAAACGTTTAACGGCCATCAAGAACTAGAAGGCAGCATTGGCCTGAGTGTGGCGCAGTTTTTAAAAATTCAAACCAATTTATGGCTAACACAATTCGCACCACGCAATACTACGCCCACTATTACCGCACCTTCTGTTACCCAAACTTCTGCAACACCGTCCATAGCTAACACAACGCCAGAAGAAAATTGGCCTGAATTACCCAGCTTATCAAGCTTCGATATGAATACGAGTGATCAACCCCAGGATTACGTTACAACACGTATTGTGAAAATTAGCCAGCAGCGCAGCATGCGCAGTATTGAAGTACACTATATCGATCATCCGCTGTTGGGTATTATTATAAAAATCGTACCGTCCAATACAGCCAATCAGTAATCTGTCGAGAATTAGTTTCGACAACTCTGTATTCAGTTTAAAATTTATAGAACAATTGATTTCAAAAACAAGTAACTCAAAGAACAATTAATCCAAAGAACAATTAATTCAAAACAATCATTCATTCAAAATTTAGGAGCTTCCATGAAAATTAGCCCACACGCTGGAAAGCTATTGCCGCGAGAAATGCTAGTGGATGTTATTAAATTAACAGATGCTTACTATAATCATAAGCCTGACGTTAGCATACCCGAACAACGGGTTAGCTTTGGCACATCGGGCCACCGCGGCACCTCATTCAACATCAGTTTTAATGAGAACCATGTGCTCGCCATTAGCCAGGCTATTTGCGATTACCGCACAAAAGCAGGTATCACCGGCCCTTTATTTATAGGCATTGATACCCATGCACTTTCTGAACCGGCACAAATTAATGCTGTTGAAGTATTTGCCGCCAACGGCGTTGACATCATGCTCGCCGTGGGCGGTGAATTTACACCTACTCCTGCAATTTCACATGCCATTATTACTTACAATCGTGGCCGAATTAGCAGTCTTGCAGATGGTGTTGTTATTACCCCGTCACACAACCCACCTGATAATGGTGGTTACAAATATAACCCTACCAACGGTGGCCCGGCAGATTCAGACATTACGAATTGGATACAGGCACGCGCCAATGCATTGCTGGAAAATAAACTGAGCGATGTAAAACGTATGGACTATCGCGCGGCCTTGCATGCACCCACTACACATCAGCACGATTACGTGAACAGCTATGTAAAAGATTTAATTAACGTAGTGAATATCAACGCAATTCGCAATGCCAATGTACATATGGGAGTAGATCCACTGGGTGGCGCAGGTATGCGTTATTGGAGTGCGATTGCCGAGCATTACAAACTTAATTTGCATTTAATTAATCACAAAATTGACCCGACGTTTGCGTTTATGACAGCAGATTGGGACGGCAAAATTCGCATGGATCCATCATCATCTTACGCGATGCAATCGATCATTGCCGGACGCAATAATTATCAAGTTTCTTTCGCGTGCGATGCTGATCACGACCGCCATAGCATAGTAACGCCCAGTGCAGGCTTGCTGCCACCCAATCATTATTTGGCGGTAGCAATTGATTATTTATTTCAAAACCGCCCGCTATGGAACGCACAAACCGCCATAGGTAAAACAGTTGTTAGCAGCGCGATGATTGATCGGGTAAGTGAAAAACTGGATCGTCGTTTGTATGAAGTTCCCGTTGGTTTTAAATGGTTTGCGCCGGGCCTCTACGATGGTTCATTGGGTTTTGGCGGTGAAGAAAGTGCGGGGGCTTCATTTTTGCGTTTAGATGGTAGCGTATGGACAACCGATAAAGACGGATTAATTCCCGCATTACTGGCCGGCGAAATTATTGCCCGCACTGGACGCGACCCTGGCGAGCATTACAAAGAGTTGGTCAATCAATTTGGCCAGCCAAGTGAAAGCCGAGTAGAAGCACCCGCCAATAGCGCGCAGAAAAAAGCGCTGTCAACTTTATCCTCCGAGCAAATTACGTCCACTGAATTAGCCGGTGAAACTATTGAAAAAATTCTGACTAAGGCACCCGGTAATGACGCTGGCATTGGTGGCATTAAAGTGATCACTAAAAGCGGATGGTTTGCGGCACGCCCTTCTGGCACAGAAGATATTTATAAAATTTATGCCGAAAGTTTCCGCGGTAAAGACCATTTGCAACTGCTGATAGCCGAAGCGCAAACGATTGTGGATAAAGCGATTTCATAATTTACTGACTTGAATAAAAAATCCCCACAATGCGGGGATTTTTTATTCAAGTATTTTTATCTAACATGATATCTTTAACCTCACTCGGTTCAATCGCAAGCGAGAATTAAATTCCTCGCTTTAACGCTGCAATTCATACTTCCGCATTTTTTCCACTAAAGTCGTGCGGCGAATACATAACTTATCAGCTGCACGCGCCACTACACCACCGCAGTCATTTAATGCTTGCTGAATTAAACTCATTTCTAATGTAGTAATGTATTCACGCAAATCTATCCCTTGATCTGGCAGCAACGGATTATCATTCATATTGACATAGCCCGTATTAGCCGGCGCGGTTACTTGTTGGGATGCTGGCGCAAAATCTTCATTGCCAACATCAATATGGCGATATTTAGGTGGCAGATCTTGTACACCAATAACACCATAAGGATGCAAGATAGCCATACGCTCAATCAGATTGGCAAGCTCACGCACATTACCACTCCATTCATGCCGACAGAGCGACATAATGGCAGCGGAATTAAAACGAATAGAACCACGTTGCTCGCTCTCCATACGCTCAACAAGTTGATTGATTAAGAGTGGAATATCTTCTGAACGTTCTTTTAATGACGGTAATTCGATAGGAAAAACATTTAGACGATAATATAAATCTTCGCGAAAAGTAGCGTTAGCAATCATCGCTTCAAGATTGCGATGAGTCGCAGCAATGATTCGCACATCAACATTTTGGGTCTTGTTACTGCCCACACGTTCGAAACAACGCTCCTGTAA
This sequence comes from Gammaproteobacteria bacterium, assembly GCA_043745725.1. GTDB lineage: Bacteria > Pseudomonadota > Gammaproteobacteria > Pseudomonadales > Cellvibrionaceae > Cellvibrio. The sequence goes on from JAYTSJ010000270.1 coordinate 13,571, forward strand.
AACGCGCAAAATTTTAACTTGCATGTTGAGCGGCATGTCGCCAATCTCATCTAAAAATAATGTACCGCCTTCTGCCATTTCAAAACGTCCAGCGCGCGAATTAATAGCACCCGTGAACGCACCTTTTTCATGACCGAATAATTCACTCTCTAATAACTCTGCGGGAATTGCGCCACAATTAACGGGCACAAAGGGTTTGTCGCGACGCGGGGAGTTGTAATGTAAATTGCGTGCAACCACTTCCTTGCCAGTACCTGACTCACCGGTAATAAGTACTGATGCATCTTTATCAGCCACTTGCGACATATTTTCACGTACATTTTGAATTTCGCGGCTGGTACCCACCAAACTGCGAAATAAATGTACAGG
>JAYTSJ010000271.1:0-35055 GCA_043745725.1 Gammaproteobacteria bacterium
TTTTTCTTCTGTGCTGAGTGATCTGGCGTCATATTTCATCCATGCATTTTACAGGATATTTTTATGTAATGGTATTCTTATATTGCGCCTCGTTAGTAAATACCTCGCCGCAAGCAGCGAGGTATATTTTTTTCCAAAAATCTATTTCGTGACAAGTCACGGGGAATTTAACCCTCGCTTGCGATTAAATATTCCCAGCACGGGGTTGTGCAAAACTAATTATTTGTTTTTCGAAAATGCGGGATAAGCTTTTAATTGGTTAAGTTGTTCTGTGTAAAAACTTTTATCGGTTGGCGACTCCGCCTTAGCTAAGTTGTCAGTGGCTATCTGTAAAATTTTATCGCGTACTGCCAGTAGCGATTTGTCGGTTTGATGAATTTTGTAAGCTTGATCGATGTTAAATACAGCGCCTTGCAAATCATCAAAACTTAGCGCCAGTTCTGCCTCATGGATATAGTTATTAAAATTAGTTTGCGCCGCTACAGGTAAATCTTTCAGTTTAATAATGGTTGGCGTTACCTGTTTTAAGTACACAAAGTTTGCAATAAACAGGATACAAATAATAGCAACAGTGGTGCCCAGGCGTTTTGGCGCCGATAGGGCAAAGCGTAATTGTTTTAAAAATTTATCGGCATCGACAATTCGCTGTGTACGTTGCAGTGCGATAGATTGTAAAATTAATTTATTTAACAGTGGGTTTTTATAGTGTGGAACAGTGGGCTTTAATTTTGCTGCCTGAGCTTGTTGCGCATCTTTTCTGCCATAGGGATGCTTACCATTAAAAAGTTCGCAGGCAATAATGCCCAACGCATAAATATCATCGCTGGGATGTGATGGTTCTAAGAATAACATTTCCAAACTTGCATAAGCGACGGTAATGGCGCCCAGTTTTCCTGCATCAAAACTATCTTCATAAAGATTAGAGCTGGCTGCGCGGGCAATGCCGAAGTCTAGTATTTTTAATTGATTGTTTGCTGTGACGAAAATGTTGGCGGGCTTTAAATCTGAGTGCACTAATCCTTTGCTGTGGGCGTAGGCAAGCCCCTGTGCAATTTGCCGCAGCATGGCGATTTTTTCATTGAAGCTTAGGTGTAGGCTTTTGTCTAGCAGCACATCTGCTAGTGAGCGTCCTTGGAGTTCCTCCATGGTCAAATAGACTAGGTCGCCATCGCGGTCGAAATCATATACGGTAACAATGTTAGGGTGCGCTAGATCCTGAGTTTTACGTGCTTCACGTTGCAATGTTACCAGTGCGTCAGGATGGTTTTTAAAATCTGCGCCTAAAATTTTCAGTGCGACATAAGGGCGATTATCACCAGCTTCTTTTTTGCGTAAATCTAATGCGCGAAATACGGCCCCCATACCCCCTGTACCTAATACTCTGTCAAGTACAAAGCGATCTTTAACGATATCGCCTATCCCAACTTCCCTATCTGTATCCTGAGGGGTATGTTTGGTGCGAATCTTGATTCTGGTTTTATCGGGTGACGGAATATCCATTACCAGCGTTTCATTTGCAGTCTTGCTTTGGCGGGCAATGTTGGTTTGATTGGCAATTTCAGTTTCTGCGGCAATAGGCGAGATTGATTTCACGACAGTAGCGGAATCGTTATTTGCAATGGAGGTTTTATCGTTTGTCATGAATTGTCACCCATAAAGGAATGGGGTTATGGTGACGTAACTTTTTGCGGAATGCCAGTATTACGGAACAATCAGTATTACAAAGCAATTAATATTCTGGAGCAATCAATATTAAGGAACAATCAGTCAGCTGCGTGAAAATTGAGAATTAGGTAAGTGGTGCGTTAGTTATTGTCCTGTGTAAATTGCTCTGCAATAAACTCCTTCCAGGCTTGGATGTCGGTATCTTCTGATTCAAACAATGCAAGGCCAATAAGGCATTCATCTTTGTGGACGAGGGCTTGCGACCATTTAACTTCAGTGCTTAACATAAAGCGCCGCTCGGAATTATTCAATTGTACGCAGCTGCTTAATATGCTGCCGATAGGTAGTGGACGGTCAGTAATTACGCGCAAACCGTTGGCAGAAATATCGACACTGTGACTAATAACAATGGTTGCTGGAGTATCAATATTGGCAGCAATTAATTCAATAAAGACTGTTAATGGCGTATCGAGACGGTACTCTTGGCGTAGTTCATTGTTGCTCATATTGCTAACTCCGGATACCTGGTTTTTAGGAAATGTCTTTGCGCAAACTGCGAATAACTTTTACCAGTTGATCTTCAAATTTGTCGCCGTTATTAATCAGCGTTAAGCGTCGGCTTGCCAGCGCCTGCAAAAGTTCTGCGTGATGATATTCAGTAACTTTACGACCGAGATTATCAACAAAAATATATTTACCGGCGGAAGCAATGATAACGGCTAATTTGCAGCGTTGACTTTGTTCTGCGTCGTCAAGTATTTCAACCCATGCGCCAACGTTGAGGCCATGAATTTGTTGTTGTGCAAGTTGTAAGTGCTGTAAGATTTTTTCTTCTTGCGCTACTTGTTGTCGTTCGCGTTCCGCCTGCTCTTCCTGCTTGGCTTCGCTGGCTCGGCGGGCTTTATCGGCCGCGAGCGCGCGTGCTTCGGCCATTGCTTTGTGCGCAGAAGCGCGGCGTAAGTCAACTTGATTTGTTATATCTTGCCGTTGCGCTTCATCTAATTCTTGTGCTTGCGTTTCTAGCTCTGGTTTTTGTGTTTTTGCTTCGATTGCTGTTGGATTTTTTTGCGGTGCATTTATTTCAGTGTGCATTGGCTGTTGCGCTGGAGTGGTGTTGTGCAATGCAATCAGTGCTTGTATCAGTTTAATAATAACGTCTTCTAAATTAATATTAGTCAGTGGTTTGGCTATGCCAGTGGAAAGGCATAGGGAAAAATCTTTGTTGCTTTTTATCATTACTTTTCGACCGATTCGATCGACAAATAGTAGTTGATCAACACCGGAATTTTTGAGTGCTAATTTGCAGCGAATAGTTTTATTTTCTTCGCTGGAAAATAAAATCCAATCACCTACCTGAATATTAGTAACTTGTTGCAATACGGAGTCGGTAACCCGGGTGTTAATTGTGCTGTGCCCTTCAGGGTATGAAAGGGCGTTTAGAGGCATGCATACAGGTAACTGTTTTTGCACGGCAAGTATTAAACTATCGCTCAGGATTTCTATAAAAAAATGATAGGAATCCGGGTGGCTTGAGCCCAGTTGCAAGCTGCGTTCAAGTTCATTGAGTATTGCGGGTACCTCGCGATACATTTTTTGATCATCTTGCTCGGACTTATCAACAATAAAAACATTACCAATTAACGGTAACAAGCGCTTCCATAATCGCCAAAAGGGAGAATCTATTCCCGCGGTAAATGCACAATGTTGCAGTTCATTTTTTAAGGTGGTCGGGATGGTTTCACGTAGTGCTAACGGCAGGTTTTTTTCGGCCAACGCATTATTGATCAAATCCAGTACATGACATTCAGCTGTTAGCATCCGCAGATGATTCAATTCTGACTCGCACAGGCGCGACTCTACTAATGCTGCACGCTTTTCTTCGCCATCATCCCAGGTTTTAAAATCGTCCAGAGCTTTGTGTAAGGCGGCGGTTTCTGCGTTTGTATTGTCGGTAGATTGTGCACACCAGTACGTGACTAAATGAACAATGTTCGTGAATTTTTCGTAGAACATTTCGTTGGGTTTTGAGTCGCGGGTATACCAGGTTGTCGCACGAGTTAGTAGGCATTCAAATACTTGGCGAAGAGGATGTGTTTCTACGCAATAGAAACTGTCATCCTGGCTTGCCAGCGTAACAAAAGTTGTTTTTAAGGTGGTAAGTAAGGGTACGAAGGCGGCATCTAGTTGTTCACGGCTAGCTAATTGCTCGCGGCTAAATAAGCGGGCAAAGAATTTTTCCGCTGTATTCACACGCAATGTAAGGGGCGCGGTCGTAGTAGCGTGAAAAAGTGCATTTAGTTGTTTGGTATCGCCGCGTATTATTGCTAAGTCATCAAAATGAAGTGGCATAGGGTTGCTTCATTACCGTTGGAGAGTCATTGGATGTCGTGTGTTTGCTGTTAACTATAGTTAACTGTGGTGAGTCTGTTGGATTAGATCAGATTTATTTACTGAAATAAGTGCGCTTTAAAGGTGGTGCCAAGTGCGTATAATTGCCGCTTCGTTAATCGCAAGCGAGGGTTAAATTCCCCGTGGCTTGCCACGAAATAGATTTTCGGAACAAAAATACACCTCGCTGCTTGCGGCGAGGTGTTTAGTTTGTGTTGCCATTGTCCTTCTGTATAAGATAAGAGTTTCTGGTTTATTGCGCCCCTATTTTGTTGAGTTTGCTATGAAAATTACCGCCCCATGTTGTTCGCTCTACACCGCTGAGCAGGTTTATAAACTTGACGCCGCTGCCATTGCTAGTGGCATTCCTGGTATCCAGCTAATGAAGCGCGCGGGTAGTGCTGCCTACGAATTGTTAGTGCAGCGGTTCCCTGACTCGGAGCTTATTAGTGTTTATTGCGGTGCGGGTAAAAATGGTGGCGATGGCTATGTGCTGGCGGCGCTAGCTGCGCAACGCCGAGTGCTAGTGCAGGTGATCCAATTATCCAAACCGGAAAAGCTAGTCGGTGAAGCGCGCCAGGCTTATGAGTTTGCACTGCAAGAAAACGTAAAAATGGTTCCCTTTGCTGAGGCTAAGCCACCGAAAGTGGGCGTGATTGTGGATGCGCTGCTTGGCATAGGCTTACAGGGCGAGGTGCGTTTAGCCTTTGCTGCCGCAATTGAGCAGATTAACCATGCACACTTGCCAGTGTTGGCGATTGATATTCCTTCCGGCCTTAATGCTGATACGGGTGCGGTTCAAAGTGTTGTTGTTAAGGCGACACTTACTATCACTTTTATAGGTATGAAGCGTGGGTTGCTCACGGGTCGCGGCCAAGCCGTGTGCGGTGAAGTTGTGTTGTCTGATTTAGCTATTCCCGCAACAATTTTTACGCAAACAAATCCTGCTGCAGAATATTTACAGTTACCTGAGTTGATGAATTTACTTGCCGCGCGTGAAGTTGATGCGCACAAAGGCGATTTTGGTCATGTAATGATTATTGGTGGCGATACGGGTTATGGTGGTGCCGCGCTGATGGCGGCCGAGGCAGCAGCGCGCACTGGTGCCGGGTTGGTGAGTCTTGCCACGCGTCCGGAACATGTTTCCGCCATGCTGACACGTTGCCCTGAAATTATGGCTTGCGGCGTAATTTCGGGCCAGGAACTTGAGCCTTTGTTAGCGCGTCCCACCGTATTGGTAGTTGGCCCTGGCCTTGGTTGTTCGCCTTGGTCTGAGCAAATGTTACAGCAAGCGGTTAAGAGTGGTTTGCCTATGGTGATAGACGCTGATGCGCTGAATATTCTTGCTGCTGGTCGGGTCGTGCCAAACTTTACTCCTCGTCAGAATTGCCTTCTTACACCGCATCCAGGTGAGGCTGCGCGCTTACTTGGGGTCAATACTAGTGATGTACAAGCAGATCGCTTTGCGAGCGTGCAACGTCTGCAACAAAAATTTGGTGGGGCGGTCATTCTTAAAGGGGCGGGCAGTTTGATTGCGGGAGCGTCGGGCATGATCGGTATCGTCACTCAAGGTAATCCCGGTATGGCCAGCGGTGGTATGGGCGATGTGCTGAGTGGCATTGTGGGCAGTTTAATTGCGCAGGGTTTGAGTGTTGAAAATGCGGCGCGCCTCGGTGCAGTACTTCATGCCAATGCAGCAGATTTAGCGGCAGATGAAGTTGGCCAGCGGAGTTTGTTGGCGACCGATTTAATTCCGTATTTGTGCCAATTGTTGAGTGAGTAGAGTGTGGGTGCGATGAATTCTTCCCATTATGTTATTAATAATGAAGCGGACATGGTGGCCCTTGGCGAAAAACTTGGGCAGAATTTTATGTTGCAAAAAAACTTGCAATGTATATTTTTAATTGGCGATTTGGGGGCGGGTAAAACCACATTGTCGCGCGGTATTTTGCGTGCATTCGGGCATGTCGGCGCAGTAAAAAGCCCCACCTATACGTTAGTGGAAGAGTACGATTTTGCTGCGCGTCGGGTATATCATTTTGATTTGTATCGCATGGGGAATCCCGAAGAATTGGAGTACATGGGTATTCGCGATTATTTTGTTGATAATAATATTTGTTTAATTGAGTGGCCTGAGCGCGGAGCCGATGTACTTCCGAAAGCCGATACGGTGATTGAAATAAAAGTGCAACATATGGGAAGAAAAATAGATATAACGAGCAATTTCACGATAAATCTTTAAATGTAATTTTTTTAGTGAACTTCTTCGCTAGGGCTAAGTCTCATTTATGTGTGTGTTACTTTCATGAGCTATTCCTCCCTAATGGCCATTGCCAGCTAAGCGTTGATAATTAAGCAGAGCATCCCCCGACCACTGGTTGGGGTTTTTTTTGTCTAAAATATATAAAGAGAGAGTTTTGTACGCAACAGGTGCCAGGAATTGCTGCGTTAAAATTTTGAAAAAACTGCTCATTTGCTGCCTGTAAACTCCGCTTTTTTGCAAAATTTTGCCTTGCACTTCCGTCGCTGTGCCATATTCGATAGTTAATATTCTTTCGTGTAAAGGTCTCATAAAGATATTTTTAACTATTGTGTGAACTTATGGAATACGGCTTAGTCAGAGTTAGGTGTGTTTTACTTTCATGAGTTACTCCTCCCTAATGGCTTATTGCCAGCTGAGCATAGAGATCCAAGCAAAGCAACCCCGACTTTTAGTCGGGTTTTTTTTGTCTGTGATTTGATGTGCCAGTATTTTATATTTTTATGATCTTTGAGCGGTAAAGCTAACAAAATTTTCAACTATAAATGAACTTTAAACATATTCATTCATCATATTATATGTGATAACCCTCCTTGGTTAGCTAGTAGTTAGGTTGTACCCCTTTGACCCTTCTGACACCACCCCAAGGGTGTCAGTTTTATCCGGTGATTCTTTTTTTGTTCACCGGATTTTTTTATTCTGCTTTTGCCTGTGAATTGTCTTTTACGGCCGGTTCCAACCACTCTTGCAGTTTGATCTTTAACAGATCGACGCCGGTGTTTTTAAGCGCTGAAAAAGTTTGCACGGAAACTAAATCATTTAATCCGGTATTTTTCATTTCTTTTTTGACTTCCAGCAATATAGAACCGGCATTACCACGGCTTAACTTGTCTGCCTTGGTCAAAAGAATGTGCACTGGCATATTGGCTTCTGCCGCCCAATTTATCATGGTAGTATCAAATTCTTGCAATGGATGGCGAATGTCCATCAGTAGCACTAAGCCCTGCAAGCATTTGCGACTACGTAAATACTCGGATAGATGTTTCTGCCATTGTTCTTTCATTTCACGCGATACTTTGGCGTAACCATAACCGGGTAAATCCACCAGGCGTTGGGTAGTACTAATGTCAAAAAAATTAATTAGCTGGGTGCGGCCGGGGGTTTTACTGGTGCGCGCCAGTTTGCCGTTATTGGTTAGTGCGTTTATGGCACTGGATTTACCAGCGTTTGAACGGCCCGCAAAAGCAACCTCAACCCCTTCTTCGGGCGGGCACTCGCGAATGCTGGGCGCACTTTGGGTAAATGTGGCTTTGTTAAAATTGATCTCGCTGGGCATAAAAACCTTTCAAAATGGTGTGTTATTAGTTCATTGGTATATATAATGGCGCACCCTCGTGGAGGATAATTTGCGCCTGAAACAACGCTTTGGGTTGCACAGCCGGCCATTGTAGCTGATCTTGTGCCTAAGCGAATCTAATGGTTGCTTACATCATAATTGAGAAAACAGGTTAGCCCATGAAACATAATGTAAAGCATGCTCTTTTTTCACTCGGTATTTTTGCCATCGCGAGTGTCATTGTACAAAGCGCCTCAGCCGCAGGTGATGCCACCGCTGGTGCAGCAAAAGCAGCAATGTGCGGCGCTTGTCATGGCGCTGACGGCAACAGCATGGTGCCTAATTTTCCTAAATTAGCGGGCCAAAATGAAAAATATTTGCTGAAGCAAATTCATGATATTCAAGCGTGGGACAAAGAAACCAATCCCGCTAAAAAAGCGACTACTGGACGTCCCGTGGTAGAAATGACAGGCCTTTTAAGCGCATTAGCTGATCAAGATCTGGCGGATATTGCCGCTTATTTTGCGAGTCAAAATACCCAGTTAAGTGGTTCTCAGCCATTAGAAGTGCAAATAAATTCTGGTATCAAGGTAGATGCAATGACGCTGGGTGCAAAAGTGTATCGTGCGGGTAACCTGGCTAACGGCATCCCCTCCTGTACCGGTTGCCATGCTCCTGACGGTAAAGGCAATGCTGCTGCTGGCTACCCACGTGTAAGCGGTCAGCATGCGGACTATATTGAAAAACAATTGACCAGTTTTCGCGCGGGCAATCGTACCAATGACGCTGAGATGACCATGCGCACTATTGCTGAAAAGTTAAGTGATGCGGAAATTAAAGCAGTAGCAAATTTCATTGCGGGCTTGAATTAATTCTTATAAGTGCGTAAAAAAGACGGCTTAGGCCATAAAGGCGACTTAGGTCGTCTTTTTTATTGATTGTTTATTTGTTGGCTCATATCAATGATAGTTTTAGATCAATAAGTTTCAGGCCAGCAATAGATTCGGGAACAAAGTTCTTTTTTAATACTCATAACATCAACCTTTTTCTAACCGATAAACGGAGTTAATTCATGCGTATTTTCGCCGCCCTTACAGGCATTCTTTTTTCTTTTAGTGTGTTTGCTGCAAACGTTAGTTCTGAAGCCGCTTCTTCAGCCGGCGCGGTTAGTTATATTGAAGGTAAGGATTACGCTTTATTAGATGAGCCGGTAAGGACTGTTGACCCAAGTAAGATTGAAGTATCTGAAGTATTTGCCTATACCTGCCCACATTGCATGCACTTTGAGCCCATTATTGAGGCTTGGGCCAAGAAGCAACCAGCGGATGTGAACCTGGTGCAAATTCATACGTCATGGCGTGCGGACATGGAGCCCTACCAACGCGGCTTTTATACCGCGGTAGCCTTAAAAATTAAGGATAAAGTACAAGTGGCGGTGTTTAATGCCTATCACATTGAACACAAAGAACTTACCACGGCACAAGCATGGGCTGACTTTCTCGCACCTTATGGTGTTGATAAACAAACCGTACTAAAAACCTACGACTCTTTTGGGGTAACCAGCCAAATCAATCAAGCAAATGCACGTACTCGGGCTTATAAAACTTCCGGCACCCCGGAAATGGTGGTAGATGGTAAGTATCGTATTAGTACGCGTAATTCAGGTACCCAGGAAGATATGCTCAAAGTTGCACAATTTTTAATTGAAAAAATTCGTGCAGAGCGTGGGCATCACTAAAAAGTTCTCCTGCTAACTTAATGTCGTGTAATGCCCGCACTGGTGATAGTGCGGGCATTTTTGTTTCAGCGCGCCAAATTCGTCAAGCCTGTCTATACTTAAATCCACTGTTAAATAGTGTTTGGTAGAGAAGTTTTATGGTAGACAAGCCTGATGACAAAAGCTCCGATTGGCGCGAAAAATATTTCAATTTGCTGGATAAACAAGAGCAGCAAGAAAAAAAATCGAGTACTCAGCAAGAGTTACTGCGGCGCGCATTAGTGCGTGTGAGCGTGTCGGCGGATGGGCAAGACGATGCCCTGGATGTTATTCTCGGTCAGTTGCGCGAGCGTGTTCGGAATGCGGGCGATATCAAAAATGTCCTAACGCAGCTTGATGAAGCTGTCGTTAATTTTGAGCAACATCGTAATAGCAATGCGCAAAAAATCCGTCAATCACTTATGGATATGGTAAAGCCCCTACAGCAGCTTGAGTTATCGCGGTTGGTAAAAAAAGAAATAAGCCAATATCTTGCGCAATTGCCGCAGAGCAGTAAAAAAGTACGTTTGTATCCTACCTTGTTACAACAGCTTGCGAGTATTCAGCAGCAAGCACTTAAAGAAATTGAGCAACCTAAGCTCAGTCTTTGGCAAAAGTTAATGGGTAAGTACCCAGCCGAAAAAACGCCGGAAAAAGCTACGGATGTGTCTGGCCGTATATTGATGGTTGATAAGGTGAATGAGGCCGAAAAATCGGTTGAAGCTTGGCATCCTATCAGTGTTGCGGAGAATGAAAGAGAAACTAGAAATTATGCGGCTATTGATGCGGAATTAACGGCCGCAAATAGTGCGGCGCAACTCAATGAGCGACAAAAAAATTATCAAATTGCGACTGAGTTACCTCCGGAATTTGTTAATAAAGTGACGCAAATTCTCAATCAATTTCTAATAAGATTGGAAACTGAAACTGCGATTACTCAAAAAGCTCAATCCATCCGCGCGGACATTAAAGATGCTGTAAATGCCGATAATCTACTCACTATGCTCGAAAATATTCGCGATTTGGTGATGCAGGCCTATCTTTTAACGAATCACGATTTTGCTGTATATTTAAAAAATGTTCACCAGGAATTGGCGAATATTTACAGCGTGGTGGGCGGCGCAGTTAAATCAGAATCCCTTCTTCATGTGGCATCGCACAAAATGCAAAACAGTATGATGCAGGGCATAAAAGCATTAGCAAGTAGCACAGAGTCTGCAACTGATTTAGAGCAATTAAAAAAACAGTTAAATTCGCAAATCGGTAATATCCGTGATGCACTTGATAATTATCAGCAGGCAGAGCAAGAACAACAATTAGCGACACAGCTTGAAGCGCTTGGTAAAAAAATTAAATCAATGGAGGTTGATGCAGAAAAAAATCGCAGTATTTTGGCGAAGCAACGGCATAAGGCACTACATGATCCTCTCACTGAATTACCCAATCGTGAATATTACAATGATCGTTCGGTCTATGAGTTTCATCGCTGGCAACGTTATGGTCGAGCGTTAACCATTGCCATTTTTGACATTGATCACTTTAAAAATATCAATGATAATTATGGCCATCAGGCTGGAGATAGAGTTTTAAAAGTTATTGGTAGTTCTATTGCAAAAAGTTTGCGTGAAGTTGATTTTTTTTGCCGCTTTGGCGGCGAAGAGTTTGTGGCGCTAATGCCAGAAACTGCTCGGGAAGAAGCTATGCTTGCGCTTGATAAAATTCGCGCTGCAATTGCTAATGCATCTTTCAATTATAAAGATCAGTCGATTTCTATCACTGTTTCTATCGGTGCAACAGAATTTAAAGGAGGCGATGACGTGGAGTCCGCATTTGCACGTGCCGATAAGGCATTGTACGCGGCAAAAGCTGAGGGTAGAAATTGTTCGCGCTCGGCATAAAAACGGCTTTTATTGCGTATAAGTATTCTGCGAGTCTGTTCTGCAAAAATTAATTCTGTTCTCGGCTATGCGCCTTAAGTACACTGGAGTGATATTCAAGGCTACGTTGACTTCACAATGAAAAAATTGATACCCACCAATATAATCACTGGTTTTCTCGGCGTGGGTAAAACCACGGCCATTACACATTTGTTGAAGCATAAGCCACCCACTGAAATTTGGTCGGTGTTGGTGAATGAGTTTGGTGAAATTGGTATTGACGGTGCGATGCTCAAAACAGTAAATGCCCACGTGCGCGAGGTGCCTGGTGGTTGTATTTGTTGTGTGGCAGGATTGCCGATGAAAATTGCACTGAATATGATGATTGCGACCACTAAGCCTGATCGTATTATTATTGAGCCAACTGGTTTAGGGCACCCTGAAGAAATTATTAATACATTGACCGGCGAATATTACGATACTGTGCTGGATTTGCGCGCTACAATCACGCTGCTCGATCCGCGTAAGTTGAGTGATGTGCGTTATACAGACAACGCTAATTTTCAAGACCAGGTTGCAGTTGCGGATGTGTTGGTCGCTAATAAAACTGATCTGTGTGGTGCGGAAGAAAAAAACGCTTTTGATGCATTATTGAAAAGTTTTTCACCGCCTAAGCAGGCCAGCTACTGGGTTATGCAAGGGCAGCTTGACGCGGCATGGTTGGATACTCCGCGCACTACGCACCAACTCAAAAATTCGCAACATCATCGCAGCAATAAAAATAATTTAAACCCACAGCGTGAGCTTTATAACGCGGCTATTACCTTGCCTGAAGATAAAGAATTTATTCGTCGTGAAAATCATGCTAATGGTTTTTACAGTAGTGGTTGGTTATTTCAGCCGAGTATTCAATTTGATTTTAACTCGTTGTTCGGTTGGTTAACGGGATTAAGTGTGTTGCGCGCAAAAGCGGTGATGCACACCAATGAAGGAGTGTTTATTTTTAATGCTGAGAATGGTGTATTAAGTGTGAATTCATTGGCGGTACAAACGGCAAATGAGATTCTTGATAGCCGTATTGAAGTGATTGACGATAAACTTATAGCTGCGGACATTATTGAAGCTGAATTGTTAGCGACTATGCTGCAAAGCCATCTTCAAAACAATCTTCAAAGTTCAAAACCACCTTCAAAATAAAGTTTAAACACCCAGTTTTAATTGCAAGTGAGGGTTAAAATCCCTGTGGTTTGCCACGAAATAGATTTATACCTCGCTGCTCGCGGCGAGGTGTTTAATTTAGCTTCTATATATTGTTGTTAACTGCTTGGGAAATTCTAACAAGTTAGCGGTAATGGTCTATGGTTAAGGCTAGAATGAATGCTGTATGGATTATAAAAAAGAGGTTTATTTATGTTGTTAATATCACTGCTCGCGATCCTGGTCTTGGCCGCCTTTTTCATTTACCGCCAAATTGCCCTTTCGGCAGGGTCGGCGTTGGTGATTTTGGCCTGGTTGGTATTGGGTACCCTGGAGCCGCAGCTGCTATCACTGTGGGCATTAATACCGCTTGGCCTGGTATTGTTAATAAATGTCGGCTCGCTGCGCCGTGCGTTTTTAACCAAGCCAGTATTTGGCATACTCAAAAAAACTATGCCGAGTATGAGCGTTACCGAACGCGAAGCTCTCGAGGCGGGCACCACTTGGTGGGAAAAAGAGTTATTTAGCGGAAAACCTAACTGGAATGAATTTGCGCAAATCAATTTGCCGCAACTTACTGCTGAAGAACAATCATTTTTGGATAACGAAGTCAGCGAATTTTGTAGTTTGCTTGACGAGTGGGATATCCAACACAATCGTAAAGACTTGTCGCCAGAAGCCTGGCAATACCTTAAAGATAAAGGCTTTTTTGGCCTGATCATCCCCAAAGAATTCGGCGGCCATGATTTCAGCCCTTATGCGCAAAGCCGTGTCATGAGCAAAATTGCCAGCCGTTCAGGCACTGCAGCCGTTACGGCGATGGTGCCTAACTCGCTCGGCCCTGGCGAATTGCTCATGAAATATGGCACGGAGGAGCAAAAACAATTTTGGCTACCCAATTTGGCCAAAGGTATTGAGATTCCGTGTTTTGGCTTGACCGGCCCAGAAGCAGGTTCGGATGCAGGTTCAATTCCCGATACGGGTATCGTCTGTAAAGGCATGCATGAAGGTAAAGAAGTGTTGGGTTTACGCCTCACGTTTAGTAAGCGTTGGATTACGCTCGCACCTGTCGCAACTGTGGTGGGTTTAGCATTCAAACTGCACGATCCTGAAGGGTTGTTAGGCAATCCCGATAAAAAAGAATACGGTATTACCTGCGCGTTGGTGCCGGCAAATCACCCGGGAATGGAGATTGGTAAGCGCCACAATCCAGGCTCACCCTTTATGAATGGGCCAGTGTTTGGTACAGATGTTTTTATCCCCATTGATTGGATTATCGGTGGTGCAGCTATGGCCGGAAAAGGCTGGCGCATGCTGATCGAATGTTTGGGTGCTGGCCGCGGCGTTTCATTGCCGGCACTCTCTACCGCAAGTTGTGAAGTTAACTATCGTATGGTTGGTGCTTACGCGCGCGTGCGCCGTCAATTTAATACCGAAATTGGTAAGTTTGAAGGTGTGCAAGAAGCGACTGCAGACATTGCGGGCAGTGCTTACACCCTCGAAGCATTGCGTCAGCTAGTGACTAAAGGCTTGGAGACGGGTGCACCTGCAGTGATGACGGCAATGGCTAAGTATCACGCGACTGAAACCATGCGTAAATCGGTAGAGCATGCGATGGATGTGGTAGGTGGTCGCGCTATTCAGCAAGGGCCAAGAAACTTCATTGTTTATTCGTATCACAGTGTGCCGGTAGCAATTACGGTAGAGGGCGCAAATATTCTGACTCGCTCGTTAATGATTTTTGGTCAGGGTGCGATGCGCTGCCATCCTTATTTATTTCAAGAGCTGTTGGCAATGGAAGATGCTGATCAAGCGCATGGCATCAAAACTTTTGACAAGCTTTTTATGGCGCACCTCGGTCATGTCTTTAGTAATTATATGCGCACCCAATTGCTTGGGCTTACCCGTGGTTATTTCAGTAGTGTGCCCGCCAATGCTGACGATTTTAGTACGCGTTGGTATCAACGCATTAATTTGTTAAGTGCAAGTTTTGCGACTATGTCTGACGTTGCCTTGGCAGTGTTAGGGGGCAATTTAAAACGGCGTGAATTGTTATCGGCACGTTTGGGTGATGCGCACAGCCAATTATTTATTGCTTGCGCGATTTTGAAATATCATTCCGCGCACCCGCGCACCCGTGCAGAAGATGTTCACGCTGAATATGCAATAACTACAGCGTTATACAAAGCGCAAGAAGCCTTAACAGAATTCTCTAACAACTTCCCGGTGGGTTGGGTTAGTAAAATGATTAAATGCGCCACGCTGATTTGGGGACAAATTGTTTGCAAGCCTAGCGACGAATTAGTGCGTGAACTGGGTGATTTAATTATGGAAGATAACCCTGTGCGGCAACAGTTGGCGCAATATGTTTTTGTGTCACACGACCCGGAAGATGCTATGGGACGGGTAGAAAGCACCTTCCAAATGTTGCTCGCACTTGGCCCGTTATGGAGCACCTATTTAAAAGTGCAGAACAAATTAGTAGGCGCTACTATGGTAGAAAAATTACAGGATGCCGTCGCAAAAAATATTATTCAGCCGCAAGATGTTAATCGTTTGCTGGAATACGATGCGCGCCGTTTCGATTGCATACTCACCGATGCATTTGATACGTTGTAATTAGAGGTTGTCCGTAGGCTAGTATTGAATTGAGACCATAAAAAATCCAGTGTTACGCACTGGATTTTTTTATGGGCATATGAAAGTTGATTTTCGCGATATTTTAAAATTGAAATTAAAAAAATAATAGATAGTCTTCGTCGCTATATTTTCTATTTATTGCATTAAGACTTACTTCTAATGTATTGATAATAAAGAAACTTAACGATAAGTACAGTGATTGACTTTGGTTCAAATGCAATTGCTCGCGCCAACGCTTATTCCTAATTTGTCGAGGGAGTTTGTATTTTGTCCTTTTGACATAAACAAAAAATCTAGGGAAAAATTATGGTGGTTGAGTTCTGTACGCTAAGCTTAAAAAGCAGGCAAATAGATGTTGTAATTTTTAACACTGGAAAGGAGTGATTGCCATGAAAAAAAATGCGACAGTTGTTGGGGTTGGAATAAATTTGAGCCGTACTGATCAGCTGCGTGCAAAATTAATGGGGGAGGTTTCGGAATACGAGCGTCAGCTATCTGAATTAAAAGCCAATGGCAACTATGTTAACTTCACTATGATTCAAACCTATAAAGAGTTAATAGCGGCGCGGAAGGATATGTTAGGCAGGCTGCCAGTTACTTATTAAAATCTGCGCATCAATTATTTTCTGTTGCGGGGACACTTAAAAAATATTCGTTTTCGATTATGGATCTACGTTAACTATATGTAGATTACCTAGGGCTATAGATTAGCCAACGTTGCAGATTAAACAGAGTTGTAAATGAGACAGGGTAGTAAGCTAGAAAAATATTAGGCGGGTAGGAAATACATTATCCTCCGGTGGCATTCATAAATCGCAAAATCTGCGGCTCATTTTGCAAATCAAAATCATGTTTTTCAGGTTTATAAACAATTGCGTTTAATAAGGCATTGCGTAGCGCTAACGCGGGAAGTTCATGTTCGCGTATAGCTGCACGTAAGTCTGCACTATTTTCCTGACCTAAACATAAAATTAATTTTCCCGTGGCGGTCACGCGTATGCGATTGCAACTGCTGCAAAAATTTTCAGAGTGTGGTGAGATAAAACCAATGCGCGAAGTACTATTGTTTACTTGCCAGTAGCGTGCTGGGCCGCCACTGTTATGCGCAATTGCGTGTAAATCAAATCGCGCACCGATTTTGTTGCGCAAGTCAGCGCTACTAATAAATTCTGCCTCACGACCATGGCTATTAATTCTGCCGAGCGGCATCTCTTCAATAAAACTAATATCCAGTCCTTCATCCATTGCAAAGCTAACCAGGTCTGGTGCTTCATCGGCATTGTAGTGTTTGAGCGCTACACAATTGAGTTTGATGTGTTTAAAGCCAACTTGCTGTGCCGCTTTAATGCCTGCCAATACTTGCTGAACATCGCCAAAGCGGGTCAGTTCGCGAAAGCGTTCAGGGTTGAGGCTATCGAGGCTAATATTGATTCTATCTAGTCCGGCATCTTTTAGCGCCTGGGCATATTGCGCAAGGTGCGTGCCGTTAGTGGTTAGACACAGCTCTTGCAGTAAGGGCAACTGCCCAAGGTTTTGCATAAGCTTGATGATACCCCCGCGAATAAGCGGTTCGCCGCCAGTGATCCGTAGTTTGGTCACGCCAAGTTCGCACAGGGTTTCCCCCAGCAGTGTTAACTCTTCTATAGAGAGTACCTCAGTGCGCGGTAGGAACGTCATGTCCTCTGCCATACAATACACACAACGCAAATCACATCGGTCAGTGACGGACAGTCGAGCATAGGTAATGGCGCGGCCAAAGCTGTCGATGAGTGTTGGTGATTGCATGACTTGGTTTTGCATCTGAACTATCTTCAATGGGCTTGTATTCAAAAGGAAGCTGCCGTTGTCTGCTGCCTTCAACAGAGAGCATCTACTCTATAGCGCTATTGAAGTTCACTCAAGTTGCGGCGATGAATTTCTGAATAGACTGCTATGCATGAGAAACGCATGAATCACACCAGATTATTTAATCTTGACTAAAAATACGTGCGTCAAAAAAGGGACTATTTAAATATTAAACCTTGGTTGAAGTTATTTCTGAATTTTTTAAGTCAGTGCAAGCGCATGGATTAACATTTAGTCGCTATAAAAACACAAAATGCTTCTTATTGGATCGCTGTGCACCACTTGTTTGCTATATAGATGTGCAATTTTACTAAAGGCTATTTGTGAGTTTTGCTTTATTAGTGTGCGCGTTCGCACCAAATAAAAACACGAACTCTTCATCATTGAATTAATAGGCGCGTGGCAAAGATTGGCAGTATGACTGTTAATAATATTTAACTCGCTGAAGTGTAAGCATTTTTTTAAAAAATATACTCGGTTTTTCAGGTTGGCACCCTCCTTGCTCTAGTCATATCACACGAGTTTAGTTAACAAAAATTCAAGGTGCGATGATGAAACACACAGCCCACGACGCTCAAGATGTGACTCGGCTTCATTCTAAAGTAAGCGATCAGCATCAGTCACGCGCGCATCGTACAGGCAAAGTGTGGTTGGTGGGTGCCGGCCCTGGCGATGCAGAACTATTAACGATCAAAGCGCTGCGCGCGATTATTTCCGCCGATATTATTTTTTACGACCAATTAGTAAGCCAGGAAGTTTGCGCATTGTTTCCCAAAAATACGCCAGCACTTTATGTTGGCAAAGTAAAAAATAATCACAGTATTCCACAAGAAGATTTAAACCAACTATTAGTGAGTCAAGCCCAAGCCGGGTTAACGGTATGTCGTATTAAAGGCGGCGATCCTTTTGTATTTGGTCGCGGTGGTGAAGAATTATTAGAGTTGCGCAAAGCCGGTATTGAGACAGAAGTTATCCCCGGCATTACCTCTGCGTCTGGTTGCAGTACTTACGCAAATATTCCCTTAACACATCGCGGTATTTCACAGGGTTGTACTTTTGTGACCGGTCATGCCGAAAAAAGTTTAGATGTGAATTGGAATGCTTTAGCGCAATTAAATCACACTATTGTTTTTTATATGGGCTTAACTCGCGCCCCGGAAATTTCGCAACAGTTATTAGCGGGTGGTTTAGCTGCGGACACTCCTGTAGCGATTATTGAAAATGGTTGCCGTAAAAATCAGCGCAACATTATTACCGACTTAAGCGATTTCCCCGCTGCTGTTTTGCGTGAGCAAGTGCAGTCGCCAGCCTTAATTATTGTTGGCCATGTGGTATCTCTTAATGCTGTATTAGGTAACGCTGCTTTAGGTAACGCTGTGTCAGGTGCGCAACAATTAAACCCGGAATATTGGTCTGCATTTGCAGCAGATGTTAATCAACAATTATTATCAGCTTAAGTGGTAGAGAAATTATTATGAAACAACGCATTGTAGTAGTCGGTAATGGCATGGTTGGTCACAAATTTATTGATAATTTGGTTAACCATGCAGATGCAGAAAAATATCATGTGGTTACTTTTTCGGAAGAGCCGCGTTTGGCTTATGATCGCGTGCAATTATCAAAATATTTCTCTGGCTCAACTGCTGAAGATTTGGCCTTAACGACTTCAGGTTACTACGACGAAAAAAACGTTGAATTCATTCTGAAAGATAAAGTGGTCGATATTAATTTTGAAAATAAAGAAGTGATTACTGCTTCTGGGCGTCGTGAAGCTTACGATAAATTAATTCTTGCAACTGGTTCATTTCCGTTTGTACCACCCATTGCTGGTAACAATGGTGAGCACTGTTTGGTGTATCGCACGATAGAAGATTTAGAGGCAATTACCTACTCAGCTGCTCGTAGTAAAGTGGGTGTTGTTGTGGGTGGTGGCTTGCTGGGCTTAGAGGCAGCAGCAGCATTAAAAGCATCTGGATTGGAAACGCATGTGGTCGAGTTTGCGCCGCGTTTAATGGCGGTGCAGTTAGATGAAGGCGGCGGTAAATTATTGCGTCGTAAAATTGAAGCCCTCGGAGTAAAAATTCACACGCAAAAAGCAACAACAGAAATTGTTGCGGGTACTGAGGCGCGTTACCGGATGAATTTTGCCGATGGCAGCCATTTAGAAACCGATATGATTTTGTTCTCTGCTGGTATTCGCCCTCAGGATGAGCTCGCACGTAAATGCGGAATTGTCATGGGTGAGCGCGGCGGTATTACTATCGACAATAATTGTTTAACGTCTGCGAAAGATGTTTACGCAATTGGTGAATGTGCGCTTTGGCAAAATCGTATTTACGGTTTGGTGGCGCCGGGATATCAAATGGCGAAAGTGGCGGTGTCGCACATCACCGGTGGCGCTGAACAATTTACCGGTGCGGATATGAGCACCAAATTAAAATTATTGGGCGTTGATGTTGCATCCATTGGCGATGCACATGGCAACACTCCTGGTTCATTAAGTTATACCTACAGCAACGATGTTGAAGAAGTTTACAAGCGTATTATTGTTTCTGCTGACAACACTAAATTATTAGGTGCGGTATTAGTAGGCGAAGTAGAAGCTTACGGCACACTGCAACAAATGTGTGTGAATGGTATGGATTTGCCAGATGATCCTAACTGTTTAATTTTGCCTTCCGTTGATGGCGCAGGCATGGCCATGGGTGTAGGTGCGCTACCGGATACTGCGCAAATTTGTTCCTGCTTTGATGTGACCAAAGGTGCAATTTGTTGTGCGGTGCAAAACGGTGCGGGCACCATGGGCGATATCAAAGCCATCACCAAAGCATCAACCGGTTGTGGTGGTTGTGCAGTGCTTACTAAACAAGTGATGGATGCTGAACTTATAAAACTTGGCGTGGAAGTGAGCAATCATATTTGTGAACACTTTCCGCATTCGCGGCATGAGTTGGCAGATATTGTTCGCATCAAAAAAATTAAAACCTTTGATGAGTTGTTGGATGGTCACGGCCACGGTTTAGGTTGCGATATTTGTAAACCTGCTACGGGATCGATACTCGCGGCATTCTGGAATGAATATGTGTTGGATGAAAAACACATAGGTCTGCAAGACACGAATGATATTTTCTTAGGCAATATGCAAAAAGATGGCACTTATTCGATAGTCCCACGTGTTGCTGGCGGTGAAATTACGCCAGACAAATTAATTGTGCTTGGGCAAGTAGCAAAAGAATACAAACTGTATACAAAAATTACCGGTGGCCAACGTATCGATTTATTTGGCGCACAGTTACATCAGCTACCAGCAATTTGGAAAGTGTTAGTCGATGCTGGTTTTGAAACTGGTCACGCTTATGGTAAATCATTGCGTACAGTGAAATCTTGTGTGGGTAGCACCTGGTGTCGTTACGGTGTGCTCGATAGTGTGAGCATGGCCATTACGTTGGAAAATCGTTACAAAGGTGTGCGTGCGCCACACAAAATTAAATTTGGTGTGTCTGGTTGTACGCGCGAATGTGCAGAAGCACAGTCAAAAGATTTTGGTGTAATCGCCACTGAAAATGGCTGGAATTTGTTTGTATGCGGCAATGGTGGTATGCGTCCACGGCATGCAGATTTATTCGCCACAGGTTTGGATGACGCAACATTGATTAAATATATTGACCGCGTGATGATGTTTTATATTCGTACGGGTGATCGTTTGCAACGTACGTCGGTATGGTTAGAAAACCTGGAAGGTGGCTTGGCTTATCTCAAGAAGGTAGTGATAGAGGACAAGCTCAGCATCGCCGAAGAATTGGAAGCGCAAATGCAATATAACATTGACCAATATCAATGTGAGTGGAAAACCACTATTGAAAACCCAGAGCGCTTAAAACGTTTTAAACACTTTATCAATTCGGATGAGAGTGATGATAATTTGGCTTATGTCGCAGAGCGCGGCCAGGTTCGTCCGGCATTTAAATCGGAGCGCGAAAGTAGAATTGAATTGGTTGAGTTAGCAGATTAAAAATTAACGATGTCAGGATTCGTGTTTCATACGCATGCTGACAGCGCGACAAATTATTTAGAGAGAAATGTATGAGCGAAAAAATGTGGATAAGCGTGTGTGAATATCAAGACTTATTGCCCGACACTGGCCTTTGTGCCCTTGTTAATAAACAACAAATTGCTTTATTTAATTCACGGCGTTTAAATGAAGTGTTTGCCGTGTCGAATTTTGATCCTATTGGTGAGGCCAATGTTTTATCGCGCGGCATCATTGGTTCTATCGGTGATGAAGTGGTAGTTGCATCACCCCTTTACAAACAACATTTTAATTTGCGCACAGGTGAATGTTTAGAAAAACCAGAGCACACCATTTCGGTTTATCCGGTGCGTGTGGAAGATGGTTTGGTTCAGGTGCAAATGTAGCTTTTGGTTTTTGTAAGTTATCTTCTTCTTCGGCTGTTTCATGAGTCGACTTTATGGGTAGCCCTTGGGCTACCCTTTTTCTATTGGGTTGTTTTATGATCATATTTTATGGGCTATTGGCTTCTCACGTCGCCTAAAGAAATAGCGAAAAATTTAATATAGCAGTGCGCCCAATGGCAGGGAAACCAATATCGCTGTAATAACTTTTATCCGCTATATTTTCCAGATTTAAACTTAGACTTGTTTTGGTATTTATTTGCCAGGTTACAGTAGTGTCAATGCGACTGTAAGCGCTCAGCGTCTGCTCTTCATCTGCACCCGTATAGAGACTTGCGGCGAAACGTGAGCTCACCCATAAATAATTAAGATTTATTTTCCACTCATTATTCACCGCATAACTGACTGATGAGCCAGCTTTAGCTTGAGGCCTGCCGAGCAGATGATTGCTGGACGAAAGCATATCAATATCAGTATAAGTACCGTGTACACGTATCAGCCATTGAGTATTGGCTTCCCAATTTATTTCAGCTTCTACTCCTGATGTTTCGACGCGCGAGCGATTAACATTTTTAAAAGTGTCGCTATCAAAATCAATTAAGTCATGGTAGTGGTGATCAAAATAACTGATGCGCGCATAATAGTTATTTTCTTTCCACTCAACTCCAGTATCTTTCGTGGTGGCTATTTCTGGTTTTAGGTCCGGGTTGCCTACTAAGGGGTGGCCTAACGCAGAAAAGCTGGGTAATTTAAAGCCTTGCGCTGCGTTTACAAATAAGCTGAGTTGGTTATTTATTTGATAACGTGCACCGACTTGCTTACTGTTTTTTGTGGCTATATTTTTGTTGGATGTTGAGTCTGTCGCGTCATCTCTGCGCAGGCTTGCTTGCAAAAGAAAGTCTTTGGTGGCATAGCCATTAAGATTTACAAATGCGCTATCAATCGTTCTCGCTAAAGAAAAATCTGTTGGCATGATAAAACCGAAATCCAGATAGCCCTTGCTTGTACCATCTTCATGTTTGGTTTCCAGGCCAAGATTACTCCATACTTTTTCTTGATCGCCAAGGGTATTAATCCATTGCAGATCTGTGCGTGTAAATTCTGTGTTTGCACCGTTAGCAGGTACAGCATTAAAAGGTACAATGCCAGGCGACGTTATATTTTCATTGCGTTTGTACCAGGTTGCCTGGGCTTTGCTTTTCCAAAAATCATTGACGTGCATTTGCCAACTCAATGCGCTGCTTTGGTCGGTGTAGTCACTAGTATCAAGTTCACGGCTTTCGGCAAATAATGGTCCGCCACTTTGTTCTGGAAATGAAGTGCGTTCACCATCAAAATAACGATAAGTGAAATCTAATTGGTGAATTGTATTTGCCCAATTTAATTTGCTAATGACCTCGTTATTTTTTGCTGAACTGCCGCTCGCGATCTTATTTTTTTTGATGTTGGAAATAGTGGGTTCGCCTGCATCTTTAGTTTGGGCGGTGAATGCATAACCCAGTTGATTTATGCCCAGCTGATCTATTTTTCCGCTGGTTGCTATGCCTACCGTTTTATAGCCATCCTCACCTGCGGATGCATTTAATTGCGTGCTATTTTTTCCGGCTTCAGTCGTGATAATTTGAATGACGCCTGCAAGTGCATCTGAACCGTACACCGAAGATTGTGCACCGCGAATAATTTCGATGCGCTCGACTGATTCGATATTAATTCCATTGACATCAAATGCGCCACCGCGGGTATTGGTCGGATCATTTAGTTGCACGCCATCAAGCAGCACGAGAGTGTGATTGCTTTCTGCGCCACGTAAGCTAATGGAGGTAATACCACCAGGGCCGCCTTGTTCCTCTACCCAAATACTGGGGACCTGGCGCAATGCATCAACCAAGCTATGGCTGCTGAGTTGTAATAATTGTTCATGATTAATGACGGAAACGGATGACGAAAGTTGTTCGCGGTTAACGGGGCTGTAGCTGCCAGTGACAATCACTTCTTCAATATCGGCAAAACTTTGTGTGGCTAATAGCATTAAAAAAAATGGAGATAATTTTTTGTTGTTCATTGAAAAACCTTAGCTAAAAATAAACTTCCACTGTGTTTAAAAGTGGAAGTAGTTTATGAAAGTGCTATTTTTTATACTACTGGATTGGAAATTTATACAGCGTGTAGTATGCATGCATGTGTTCTGCTGCGTCGATATTAAATAATCCTTTGGTGTTGAGTTGCGCATGATAAACCCGAGCCGTTTGCTGTGGGTATATTTGTGCTTGTGTGAGTGACGCTAAAGAAATGTGTATTGATTTGTGATCTTCGCTGATACTTACTGCAGTAATATTATCTTGCTGCAGACTCAATTCATCAGATCCATAATCAGGTGCATCGCGATAAACCCAGGATTCAATATTGATCGCCGTTTTTAGTTGCGCACTGGATACAGGCGTTGCTAGTGGTTGTGTTAGCTCAATGCTAAAACCGTCTGTTGTTGCCAGCATTTGTTTAATCGCAGGTGCTATTGTTTTCCCATCCCACACAATACGTTGCAAGCTGGCTATATGGCCACCTTTTGCTTGCCAACCGCGACCCGTTTGGCCGAGTAATAAACTACCATCCGCTAAAAATACTGGGCGCATAACGCCCGATTCGAGGCCATCCATAAACGGCATCACACTACCTTGTTCTGTGCCATCAACGACTTGTGTGCTCACGCGTAATAAATTGGATTGCGCTTGATCGCCAATCATCATTTGACCTGCAAATGCACCAAATTTTCCGTTGGTAGTATCCCATGTAGGGTTGCCGGGCGAATTGGCAACGCGATTGTGAGGTAATAAAATGACTGGCAATGCGCGCTTGTTTGCAACTTTATCCCAAGTGATTTCGGGCGAGTCCGGCGTCATACCAGGCAGATCAATTAAGCTTGCAGGATGGCCATAAAATTTATTTTGTTCGATCAAAAATATTTTTGAAGTGCCAACATATTCGCCTTGATTTTCGGAATACCAAAGACGATTGTCTGGGCTTAATGCCATTCCTGCCGGGCTGCGTAAACCGTTTGCCCAAGGCGTAAATTTGTTATCCGCCGCTTTTTTATTATTAGCTGCTACGCGAATATTCCAGCCACTAAAACCTTTGCTGCTGCCCATGTAGGCACCACCTGCGCGATAAGCTGAGCCGTCGCTACCATCGGCAAGGTTGATGTTGATGTAGTAAGCTCCATCAGCGCCACGCACAGGGCCATGCATGTAAGCGTGATAATTGCCGTGATAAGAATGTGCGTCAAAAAGTGTTTCGTAGTTGTCGGCAATACCGTCGCCATTAGCGTCGCTAATGCGTGTTAACTCAGCTTTTTGTCCCGCTATTACCGTCAGGCCTTTTTTGTCTTCGATTAACACGCCAAGGCTATCGAAGGTACCTTCGGCAAATAATTGCCATTCACCTTTTACCAAGCGCCAAATTCCGGCAGTGCGAGTTGCAACCACCAGTGTGCCATCGGCAGCAATTGCGAGGCCGAGTGCTTCAAATAATTGTTCGCGGCCAAAATTATCTTTGGGTGGATAATAATTTTCGATGCGATAACCCGCAGGTAAGTTTGCTTTTGCGGCAATAATATTGAGTGGTTGCTTTCGATTATCAAAAGGGGATTTAGGTGCGTGCCACACATTGGTTGCCAGTGCCATTTTTGCATATAGATTTGTATTTATTTTTCCGGGCGGTAAAGTCCATACTGAATTTTCTAACTGCCCGCAGCTAACTTGCGGAGTTTGCAATAGTATTTTATTGATGGAAAATGTTTGTTCGGATTTTAACTCGCCAGCAACATGGATGGTCACATCGCCATTCGCTGCGATGGTAGTTTGTATTGCAAGAATATTTTCTCCAATGCGATAGCGAAAACTGGGGGCTTGTTGTTTGTCTTTCGAGTTGCGCGTGTATCCTAAAAATTGCGCATCAATCGCTGCCAGTTGCGCGAGATGATCTTGCTTACTGTAAAGCGCCGTTTTAATGGTTTCGGCATCGCCAAATATTGCATCCTTAAATGAAAAATCAATTAATTTTCCTTCGTGATTAAGTGGCGCGAATAAATACTGTTGATCACCTAAATTAATTTCATGGCTTTCAAATCCCATTTTTAAACCTTTACCGCCGCGATTGGTAAATTCACCGGTCATATCTAAAAATCCACCCTGCCAAATTTTAGCGATGGCGAGAATGCGCGGATCAAACGAATAATTTACACCGTTAACTAAACCCACATGGATGGCGCGAGCAGAAACGCCAGTGTTAATTTCACCTGCAAGCGGCCCGCGTTGAATGCGTACCTGATCATCGACCAATAATTGCAGTCTGTCGTCAATGGGATTGTATTTCTCAATAGCGCCTGCTTTCATTAATTGCACCACCGGGCCTTGATCTTGAGGCTCATTGAGTGTGGCCAGGTAAGCACCAATCGCATTAATTTGAATATCGCTAACAACCTGCGCAGAAAAAGACGGCATGAGAGCGGGATAAGCTTCACCTACCTTCGCACTCTTTTCGTCAACGGCTAATTGTTCTGCGGGTGAGCGTATGCTGCGATGTAAATATTGCTGGTCAGCTTTGATATTAAAGCGATGGCCTTCAGCGCCTTCAACAATTTCACGAGTGCGTGGTTCACGCTTAAATAAGCCAAATAAATTTGGGCCAGTACTGACAGCTGAATCATTTTGGGCCGTGGAGTGACAAACGTTACAGCCAACCGATTCAAAAGTTTCCTTGCCGAGCGCAACATAATCAACTAGCTCTGCTGCATTGGTGGCGCCACCACTTTTTTCGGGAGGAGTGATGTTGGAGTAGTCTGCAGGCAATGCTTTAAAATTACGAAAAGCAAAAGGCCCTTCGTTGGCAAGAATGGTTGTAGGGCCTGATTCGCTCTCCCAATTTGTGAGAGAGTTTTCATCCTGATTATTAATTAATTGGTTAGAGCTTACTAATTCACCATTAATACGAACTTCTAAAAATAATGCCAGCTGAGATTTTTCGCTGGCTTCATTAAAGCGTGGTGCGCGAAACTTTACGCTTAGGTTTTGCCATTCATTATTTTTTGCAAGTAGAGTAATGGGGTAACGACCTTGCAGAAATACTTTTGCACTTGCGCCTTGCGGTACTAAATATTCCATCGCTAATAAGGTATCGCCAAAATTGATCTGGCTCACAAAGTGTTTACTTTTGTTTCCGTTGCCAGAGTTAACAATAATATTATTGGTGGATGATTGTTTGGTATTGATTTGAAGTTTGGTATTGATTTGGAGTTTGTTGCCTATCGCGCTAACGGCGGCAGCACTAGTCCATGTGGGATTTTCTTTAAATGCGGCAAGCGGATTGGTAGGGTCTGCAGCAAGCGAACTGGTACTGTAACTAATAAGTGCTAGGCTAAGCGTTAGGCAGGTTAATAATAATTTGGAGAAAGGCATAATCTCACTCGCTAAGGTTTGTAATAAAATAAGCTATACGATAAAAAATTCCACAATGATATTCCGTGGCAAGCCGCGAGGCGTTTAACGCTCACTTGCGATTAACTGACATCATAGTTTGCGAATCCAGATATTGCGAAAGCTAACAGGGTCGCCGTGATCTTGCAGCAGTAATGGAGCGCAGCCGTGGGCTTTATATGTTGGTTTTCCAATCCATGCAGTTGCGCCTTGAATTTCAAAATTATTTTGTATCAGCACTCCGTTGTGCAATACCGTTATGCGCGCTGGTTTTGTTAGTTTTTCAACAGCATCAAATATTGGTGCTGAAAAAATAATATCGTAAGTTTGCCATTGCCCCGGTGCGCGTGATGCGTTAACTAAAGGGATGGATTGTTTGTAAATAGAACCCGCTTGGCCATTCGCATAAGTTTGATTTTGAAAAGAGTCTAACACTTGTAATTCGTATTGTTCTTGTAGAAAAATACCGCTGTTATTGCGTGCCTGGCCCTCTAGAATTTTGCCGTTGGGGTCAGTGATTTTTGTAGGCATCATCCATTCAATATGTAGTTGCACATCGCAAAAAGAATCTTTGGTTTTAATGCTGCCGGTGTTGGGTGCTATTGTGAGTACGCCATTTTTAACTTTCCATCTCGCGGCGTCGCCTTCTACTCCCCGCCATTGATTTAGATTTTTACCGTCAAATAATACAATAGCGTCAGAGGGGGCACCATTAATGGGTGTGGTTACTGTGACTGGTACTGGAAACCAAACTTCGGTTTCTGCGGCGAGTTGCCAAGGTTCTTTTTTTACTTCGGTCGTTGTATCCGCCATTAGTTGGCTGGAGGTTAGGATGAATAGCATCCAGAGGGTGAGGTATCTTTTGTGGTTGATGCATGTGATGTTTTGCATATCTCGGGCTCTGATGTAATTAATTTTATCCTATTTTAAGTCACACCAATTTTTTGCTGCGCGGGTTTATTTATGTAAAAAGGTGAGGCAAGTAATCGCGGATAGTTTTAATAGTCATGTTGAGAGGTAATTGATAGCAAGGTGCTAGAAACTATTCAGCCACTTTCTTTTTACGTTTCTCAATAAATAAACCAATATAAACTCCCACCTCAAACAACAACCACATAGGCACTGAAAGTGAAATTTGTGACATCACATCCGGTGGCGTAAGAATCATGCCGACTACGAAGCAACCAACAATGACATAAGGGCGTTTTTTAATAAGGTCACGCGCAGAAATGATTTCCGCTTGAATTAATAAAATGGTTGCAACAGGAATTTCAAACGCGAAACCAAACGCAAAAAACATTTGCAGCACAAAATCTAAATATTTAGTGATGTCGGTCATGTTGGCAACGCCTTTAAGACCGGAATGGGTTATGTAACTAAATATCAGTGGGAATACGACAAAATAAGCAAAGGCCATCCCGATATAAAATAACAACACACTGGAAATCAGCAGCGGCAATGCAGTACTTTTTTCGTGCTTGTATAAACCGGGTGCAACGAATGCCCAGATTTGATAAAGAATAAAGGGTATAGAGACAAACAAAGCCACAAACAGAGAAAGCTTCATGGGTGTTAGAAAGGGGGAGACAACATCAGTTGCAATCATCGTGCTATTGGCGGGTAATAATTTTTGCAAAGGTGCAGCCACTATTGCGTAAATATCGTTGGCATAATTAAGCAGCGCAAAAAAAATGCAGGTAACAAATATCACTATCCGCAGTAAGCGAGCGCGTAATTCTATGAGATGTTGTACCAGTGGTAATTCTTTATCTTGATCTGTCGCAGTCATGGTGTTTTAGTGCTGTTAGTGGGCGTGCTATCGGTGGCTGTGAGCGCTATAATTTTTTGTTCGTGTTCGTGTTCGTGTTCGTGCATATGGGCATGATCAGGTAATTCGGGCTCACTGGCGTAAACGCGTGGCTTGTTCTGTTCTTCGTGGTTTATATTTGATTGCGTTTGCTCGATAACTGAATTTATATCTTTGCGCGCATCTTCAAGGCTACGCATTATGTCTTCGTTGCGCAGTTGGCGGCGAATATCATCTACACCCATTTGTCGTTCAATCTCTACACGGGTTTCGCGCAAGCTACGTTTTAAGCGACCAATCCACAGGCCAACAGTGCGCACCGTTTCGGGCATGCGTTCGGGGCCGATAACGATGAGCGCAACTATGGCGCACACGACGATTTCTGAAAAGCCAATATCAAACATGATTACTCTTGCTCTTTTGCTACAACCACTTTTGGTTTGCTTGTTCTTGGTTTGGTAACTTTCTCAGTTGCTGCTTTTGGCTTGGCAACTTTTGTTGTCGCAGTTTTTGGTTTGGTCGCTTTTTCTGCAGTTGCTCTTGGCTTGCTAA
The DNA here is from genome assembly GCA_043745725.1 of Gammaproteobacteria bacterium. Classification (GTDB taxonomy): domain Bacteria; phylum Pseudomonadota; class Gammaproteobacteria; order Pseudomonadales; family Cellvibrionaceae; genus Cellvibrio. Next base: position 29,205 of record JAYTSJ010000271.1, read on the forward strand.
TTTTTTCTGCTGGAATTTCCGGGTTAATAACTTTTTCTAATTTTATGTTAGCATCGACAAGTTTTGGTAATTCTTCATCATCTTTTTCTTCGCCGTCGCGCATCGCTTTTTTAAAGCCTTTGATCGCGCCACCTAAATCGCCGCCGAGATTGCGCAGACGGTTACCACCGAATAATAAGAGCACGATGACAACTACCACCAGAATGTGTGGAAGACTTAAAGTGCCTGCTGCTGCATGACTTGTTGTTAAGAGTGTAGTTGCGGCCATAATGAATTTCTCAGTTTAGATTAATGGTTGCTGTGTTATTTGCGCGCGTTTTTTTCGTCGTGACCCGAAACATTAAAACGTCGCGCTAGTTCATTGAGTACGGAATCGGCGTTTTCGCCCAAGTGTGACAACATAACCAGCGAGTGAAACCATAAGTCGGCAGTTTCGTAAATAACTTCGCTATTGTCGCCACTGGTATATGCATCTTTAGCGGCAAGAATAGTTTCTGTGCATTCTTCGCCAACTTTTTCCAGGATTTTATTTAAGCCTTTTTTATGCAGGCTGGCAACATAGGAAGTCTCAGCATCGCTATTTTTACGCGCTTCCAAAATCTGCGTTAGCTGGGTGAGTATGTTATTGCTCATATCACTCTTCATAAATAAATCTCGCTAGGGTCTTTTAACACTGGCTCAACAATTTGCCATTGTCCATCTTTTAGCACGCGATAAAAACATGAGTGACGCCCAGTGTGACAGGCAATATTACCCATTTGTTCTACGTGCAAGACGATTACATCTTCATCGCAATCCAAACGAATTTCATGTACTTGTTGAATATGGCCTGAGCTTTCGCCTTTGTGCCAGAGTTTATTGCGTGAACGTGACCAGTAAACTGCTTGACCGAGTTGGGCCGTCAGCGCCAATGCTTCACGGTTCATCCACGCCATCATTAAAATGCGACCAGTGCTCGCATCTTGTGCGATTGCGGGTACAAGTCCGTCGCTATTCCAGTGGATGGTATCGAGCCACTCTGTTGTTGCTGGTGATGACATAAACATTCTTTGCTAGTTAATAATAGTTAGGCGTAAACGTTGGATGATAAAAATTAGGCAATAACAATCAGACAATAAGAGTTAGGTAATGAAAAGTTAAGCGATGAGAGCATCAAGTGCACAGGCAACATTATCTCGCAAATGCTGGCAATTCAGGGTGCCGATTATGGCACTGTTGACAGCTTTGTGTGAAAAAATTAGCTGCATTTGTTGTTCAATGGCTGCGCGCGGTGATTTGTTTTGGGTTTGTGCTTGGTTCAGCAAGTGGCCACTGTTAAATATTTTTTTGAGCAGTACGCCAGTATTTTTTGCGGCGCATTCATCCAGCAGTTCGCGATCTGCATCCAACTCCGGGTCGTAAGTCGTCATCACCACGTCCGCTTCCCTGGCGCAGAGCAGGCCGCCGGCTAAGGTTTTGGTGGACATGCCGAAGGCGCGAATCCAACCTTCCCGTTTGAACTGGGCGAGGGTATGTAAAACTTGATCTCTGTGAATAATATCGCTGTCGTTGCCGTCTGAGTGAATTAGCAGAATGTCCACAAAGTCGGTGCACAGTTGGCGCAGGCTGCGGTCGAGGCTTTTACGCAAGGCTTCGGGGCTGAAATCAAAATGTGATTCGATGCCTTCAAAGCTTTCACCTGCCTTGGAGCAAATGATCCATTCTTTGCGCTCACCGCGTAGCAAACCGCCAAGCCGTTCTTCACTTACGCCATAAGCAGGAGCCGTGTCGAGTAGGTTAATACCTAAATCGCGCGCGAGGTTGAGGAGTTCGCGTGCCTCGGCATCGCTCGGCAAAGCAAATGCTTCAGGAAATTTCACGCCCTGATTGCGCCCTAGTTTTACAGTGCCCAAGCCTAAGCGGCTGATACATAGATCGGTTTTGCCAAGACGTGTTTGCGGTAGCATTAGTCTTGCCCCTCATCGTCGTCAGCAGGAGTAGAAAATTTTAGGCTCAACACATCTTCGGCACTCATGCTTGGCGGGAAAGCTAATTCCCATGGAGTTTGGGCAATGGGTGGAGTGGCTAGTACTTGGCGCAATTGGGTGATGGCTCTCGTAGATTCAGCCAGCTCTCCCGCTGCGATATTTTCTTTAAGAAGTATATCAAGTACCTGGTTGGCGAGATTAGGCACTAGGGTCAGTTTGGTTGGCGAAGCGACTATGAGGTCGTTGCAGTCTTCAGCGGGTGCAACAAAGGCATTATCGGGGCGCATAAAATTGGGTTGTAAAGGTTCCGCGCGGGTAACCGGTAATGTTGCCCACTCTGCATAACGTAAATCTACCCAGGGAATTAGCTCGCTCAGCTCTTGCTGCGCGGCGGCAATAAGTTGATCGGCCTCCATAGCTGTACCTTTTTCAGCGAGGCTGCCGCCCAGATACCAAACCTGTTCGTGAGTGTTTAGTTTGTGGCTGGATATCGTTAGGCGTGGCGTGGTATCTGTGCCCATACAATGGCCGAAAAAGACGTAGGGGTGATGATGTTTAACTAAAACTTGTTGTAGTGGACGCAGTTGCATCGCAGGGCTGTTTAGCCCAAGTTGCTTGAGTAAATGGGCATTGCCTTGGCCAGCACTGAAAATAAAGCGCTGGGCATGGATTTCAAACTCTTTATCGTCTTGTCGTATAGTTAAACTTACTCTGCCGTCTACATCTTTGTGCAGCTGCGCTTGCGTCCAGTCGATGAGAAAACTGTGGCCTTCAATATTATGGGCAAGGTTAGTTATCAAGCTGGGTACATCGAGCACAATATCGACGAGTTTATAGAGGTTACCTTTGAAATCGGGATGGCGTAACAGTGGCGGGCGATGAGAGTCAGGTACATGATCAACCCGGCCTCTGGTGGCTTTGCTGGCGAGAAAGCTGGTGAGTTTGGCGGCTATGCTGTCGCCGGACCACAGATAAAAGTGATCGCTTAAAATGCGAGTGTTGCGTAAATCCACATCGCCCTCGCCACACAAGCACGCGCGCCAATGCTGTGGCATTTCGGCAATCGCTTCAGACGCACCGGTTAAGGTGCCGCTAAGCGTGTACTTCATCCCGCCGTGAATCATGCCTTGCGAGGCGATAGTTTGATCGCTACCCAAGGCTTTGTGTTCAAACAGCGCTATGCTAAAGCCCTCACTCTGCAAGCGATTCGCCAGCCACAAGCCAGCTATTCCACCGCCGATTATGACTGTGTCGAGTTGGAGCTTGATAGGGGATGAGGGCATAGTGTGTTTTAAATCTCCACCTGTGTACCTAGTTCAATAACGCGGTTGGTGGGAATATTAAAGTGATCCACTGCCGTACCCGCATTGCGTGCCATGGTGGCAAACAGGCGTTCTTGCCAGAACGGCATACCGCTATCAAGAGTTGCGACCGGAACAATTTTTTCGCGTGAAAGGAAGAAAGAAGTTTCCATCATCTTGAAGTACAGGCCTTTGCTTTCACAGGCTTTCAGCGCCTGGCTAATGTCGGGCTGATTCATAAAGCCTAAATGAATGATCACGCGATAACAGTTGTTACCCATATCTTCTACATCACAGGAATCTTCCTGTTCAATCCAGGGCACGTTGCCAACTTCTACATTCAGGAATACTACCCGCTCATGGAGCACTTTATTGTGGTTGAGATTGTGCAATAAGGCATGTGGCGTGGCGTCTGGTGTAGCCGTTAAAAATATCGCAGTGCCGGGTACGCGTAATGGCGGGCTAATGAAGAGCGAGGGCAACAGGATATTGAGTGGTACCGAGGATGAGCTAAGGCGCTTAAATAAAACCTCGCGGCCGCGGCGCCAGGTTGTCATTAGCATAAATACGGTAGAAGCAATCAGGATCGGTAACCAGCCGCCTTCAAATACTTTCATGATGCTGGCACTAAAAAAAGCTAAATCGATGCAGACAAAAATACTGGTTGAAGCAATGCATAAATACAGTGGCAGCTTCCAGCCGAAATAAATCACAAAGAACGTGAGGATACTGGTGACCAGCATATCGCCTGTTACTGCTACGCCATAAGCTGATGCGAGTGCAGATGAAGAGCCAAAACTAACCACAATGAGGATGACGGCAAAGAGCAGAAAATTGGTTACGCCGGGTAGATAAATTTGCCCAATTTCTTGCGCCGAAGTTTGCACTACTTTCAGGCGAGGAAAGAAACCCAATTGCACCGCTTGTTTGGTTAAGGAATAGGTGCCGGCAATGACTGCTTGTGAGGCAATTACAGTCGCACAGCAAGCGAGGATAATAATTGGGTAGAGTGCCCAGTCGGGAAACATATGAAAGAACGGGTTAACGATAGTGGTGGGATCTTGCAGGATGATCGCCCCCTGGCCAAAGTAATTCAGGATCAGTGATGGGAATACCAATGCAAACCAGGCAGTACGTATTGGCCCCTTGCCAAAATGACCCATATCAACATACAGCGCTTCGGCTCCCGTTACGGATAAGATGACGGCGCCGAGAACAAGAAATGAAGCCCAGCCGTGGTCAGTCAAAAAATGAAAAGCATAAATTGGATTTAGTGCGCTTAACACCATCGGATTTTGACAAATGCCCCATGCCCCAGACGCTGCTAACGCGATAAACCACGCGATGGTAATGGGGCCAAAAATAGCGCCTACTTTGGAGCTGCCGGCGCGTTGCAGGGCAAATAAGCCAATTAAAATTCCAACTGCAATAGGCACTACATAAGGTTTAAACGCACTGGTGGCAACTTCTAAACCCTCAACCGCAGACAAGACTGAAATCGCCGGCGTTAACACTGAATCGCCATAAAATAATGACGCACCTGCAACACCTAACAGCATTAATCCCGGGCGCCAATTAGGGTGATCTTTAACGGAATCAAGTACCAATGCTAATAGTGCCATGGTGCCGCCTTCGCCGTGGTTGTCGGCACGCATCACCAGGGTTACATATTTGAGCGTCACCACAAACATTAGCGACCAAAATACGGTTGATAAACCGCCTAATACAGTGGCCTCTGAAAAAGGAATCCCGTGGATGGGGCTAAAAGTTTCTTTAAGGGCATAAAGTGGGCTGGTACCAATATCGCCAAACACTACGCCTAGCGCAGCTATGGTTAAAGCAATGTGGGAAGATTTATGCGGCGTAGCACTGCTAGACATTTCATTACCTGCGCGTGGACGAAGAATGGGCGTATTGCCAAGTTATTTTGGTCGGGGCAAACAACGCGGCGCATATTGTGCCAGAAGCGGAGTACAAGTCATCCCATTTGTGTTGGAATTTTATGATCAATGCTGTGTTTGAGTGTTTATGTTGATATTTGCAGGTGTCTTTGCCAGACTCCGACCACAAATCAAGTAGTGTCCACGGGTAGTGAGCGAGTTGCATTAATATGCCTTATAAAATTCTGGTTACGGATATTACTAGCCCGCTTGGGCGCGCGCTTGAGCACGACCTGGAGCGTGAGCATTGCAAGTTGTTTGCGCCGAGTGCAAGTGAGTTGAACTGGATTGACGCCGGTGCAGTGGCCAGTTATATCGCAACGCTTAAGCCGGATGTGGTAATCAATACAGTAGGTTGGGATGATACTCCCAACACGGAACAGCAAGCGTTGTTGCCGGTGGTTGCTGCAAATGTGGCATTTGCATGTGCGTCTTTGGGGGTGCCTTTGCTGCACTTTTCCAGTTATAAAGTGTTTGGCAGCGATCTCAAAAGTAGTCACAGCGAAAAGGATATTCCCGCACCAGTCAGCCCTGCTGGCCAGGCATTTTTTGCTGCGGAACAGGCTATTGAGCACAGTTTGGCCAAGGCCGTTGTACTGCGTTTGGGCTGGGTTATTGGTAGTTATGGCGATAATCTTTGTAC
>JAYTSJ010000272.1:0-12401 GCA_043745725.1 Gammaproteobacteria bacterium
TGCAAATGCACGGCACCCAATCGAGCGGTAACTGCATTCGCAATACCACCTCTGATCAATTTGCCGGCATCGCTGAAGATGAAATTGTCGATCCACGCCCCTACTGCGAAATCATTCGCCAATGGTCAAGCTTTCACCCTGAATTCGCGTTTTTACCGCGCAAATTTAAAATCGCCGTAACCGGCTCAGAACGCGACCGCGCCGCCGTGCAAGTACACGATATAGGCTTGCAAATTCTGCTTAATGCGCAAGGCGAAGTCGGGTTTAAAGTCTATGTGGGTGGTGGCTTAGGCCGTACACCGGTGATTGGTAGCGTTATTCGGGACTTCCTGCCGGAAGCTGATTTGCTGTCTTATCTTGAAGCAATTTTGCGCGTGTACAACCTCTCTGGTCGGCGCGACAACAAATATAAAGCACGTATCAAAATTTTAGTGCGCGCAATCACGCCCGAAGTTTTTGCGCAAAAAGTGGAAGCTGAATGGCAGCACTTGAAAGCGGGTTACAGTAAATTAACGCAAATTGAAATTGACCGTGCCAAAAGTTTCTTTAGCGAACCTGCTTACGAAACACTGAATAGCGTTACTGCACAAGCGGCTGTAGATGCGTTCGCCGCTGACAACATCGCCTTCAGTAAATGGCTGCAACGCAATGTCCGTGGCCATCGAGTGGCTGGTTACGCCGCCGTTACTCTATCGCTCAAACCAACCGGTATTGCACCAGGTGATGTTACTGACAGCCAGCTTGAAATTATTGCAGACCTCGCCGATGAGTTTAGCTTCGGCGAAGCACGCACGACTCACGAACAAAATATCGTGTTAGCCGACGTGAAAAAAACTAACCTCTTCCCGCTCTGGCAAAAAGCTAAAGTTGCCGGTTTTGCAACTCCCAATATCGGCACGATTACCGATATTATTTGCTGCCCCGGCGGTGATTTTTGTTCGTTAGCCAACGCCAAATCAATTCCGATTGCTGAAGCAATTCAACGTCAGTTTGAGGATTTAGATTACGTATACGATTTGGGTGATATCGATCTCAATATTTCCGGATGCATGAATGCATGCGGCCACCACCATGTTGGCCATATTGGTATTTTAGGTGTGGACAAATCTGGTAAAGAATTTTATCAAGTATCTCTTGGTGGCAGTGCTAGCAATGATGCATCACTCGGCGATGTACTCGGCCCCTCTTTCGGTGCCGATGATATGCCTGCGGTTATTCAAAAGCTCATCAACGTTTACGTTGAAAATCGTAACCTGGAAGAATTGTTTATCGACACCTATCGCCGTATAGGTGCAACTCCCTTTAAGGAGAAAGTTTATGCAAAAGCTAATTAAAGATGGCGTAATTACCGAAAATACTTGGACACTGATTGCAAAACCAGAAGGCGATGCTGCGGTATTTGTAGTTCCTTCTGACGATGTTATTGTGCCGCTCAATGTATGGTTAGCCCAAAAAAAATCATTGCAAACACGCAAGAATATCGGCGTATGGTTAGACAGCGATGAAACAGCCGAGCAATTAGGCGATGACGCAAAAACATTGCCATTGATCGGCGTAAATTTTCCACTGTTTATGGATGGCCGTGCATTTTCAACTGCGCGTTTATTGCGTGAACGTTATGGTTTTTCTGGCGAACTGCGTGCAATCGGCAATTTTATTCGCGACCAACTTTGCTACTTGCGCCGCTGCGGTGTGAACGCATTTGCGTTTAACAACGCCGAAATAAATTTAGAAGCGGCGATGAAATCTTTAAACGACTTTAATGAATATTATCAAACATCTGTAGATCAACCTTTACCGCTGTTTAGACGCAGAGCTTAAACATAACCGCCGATGAATGAATGCAGTCAATAACATTCATTCAATAGCAACGGTAATTCAGAATGCCGAAACAACTGCGACAGTTGTTTCGGCAAAACTTTATAGAGAATCCCAACTCCCCGCCTTACAGTAATACTCCAGATACTCTTGATGTGAAGGCATTTGCTCAATCGTTTTTTGAATAGGGCCTCGAATACTCTGCAAGAAACTGATGAGGTCCGCATCCGTTAGTTGATTGACAATGGCATGATGAGTATCTGGCATTAACCCCTGCCCCATCATTACTTGCAACCATGAAGGCTCTCTAAATAATTCCTCAGTTTTAACATAGACATTCCCTGTTTCCTTAAACAACGTAAGTTTATGTTTTAAAGATTCAGGGATTGGCATGTTTTTACAATAACGCCAAAAACGACTATCTTCTCTCTCGGTAAGATAATAGTGAAGAATGATGAAATCCCTGATGTTGTTAACCTCAACCTTCATATGTGAATTATATTCGTCCTCTTCTGACTGTTTAATTCCATCGAGCGGAAACATCCTCAGTAAGCGCGTTATGCCTCTTTGAATCAGGTGAATACTGGTGGACTCCAGCGGTTCAATAAACCCACTGGCCAAACCAAGTGCAATACAGTTTTTATTCCAATATTTTAATCGCTGCCCTGCTTTGTATTTAATGATTTTAGGCTCGCTAATTAATTTACCGTCGATACTTTCTAACAAGGTTTTCTTCGCTTCCTCATCAGACATATAACGGCTGCAATAAACAAGACCATTACCTACACGATGCTGCAATGGAATTTGCCATTGCCAACCAGCATGATGTGCAATGGAGCGAGTGTAAGGCACTGCTTCGCGAACAGACTCTGTTTGCACAGCCACTGCGCTATCGCATGGCAACCAATGTGACCAATCTTCAAATCCAGTATGTAATGTTTCCTCAATCAACAAAGCGCGGAATCCTGAGCAATCAATAAATAAATCACCCTCAACAATCTCGCCTGAAGCTAGCGTTACTGACTCAATAAATCCCGTTTCATTATGAGTCTCCACGCTCACGACCTTACCTTCTACTCTTCTGGTATTGTATTCTTCAGCAATTTTTCTTAAAAATTTCGCATAGAGTCCTGCATCCATATGGTACGCATAATTAAGCGTTGAATTAGGCAAATGCGCGAATTTGCTCTCTTCTGCCGCGCGAAGTTCAAGACAATATTCGCCAAACTCTGCTGTAGCTCCAACTTTCAAACCTTTGAACCAAAAATGTTGAAACCCTGCTGCCCAACAATCCTTACCAACCACGCCAAAGGAGTGAATATAATTTTTATTTACATCGCGCCAGTTTTCAAAAGAAATACCTAATTTAAAAGTCCCTTTAACCGCAGCCATAAATTCCTGTTCATTAATATCTAATAACCGATGAAACAGTATTAAAGGAGGAACAGTGGCTTCGCCCACTCCAATGGTAGAAATCTCGTCTGACTCAATTAGCGTTAATTCAAAACTTTTACCTAATAATTTTGAAAAAGCTGCTGCTGCCATCCATCCCCCCGTTCCACCGCCAACAATCACAACTTTTTTTACCCTGTTCATACCCAACCCCATATTTAAAAATATTTAATTATTTTTCTTCGGACACAACCAATAGTGAAAATATTTACAGTTAAACAGTACAAATTAGAATTAGATGCCGCACTTATAAATTCATTACCGATTTAATTTGCTCAACAGAAGAGCCCGAATTTTTCTTGCGGTATCATCTGTCATCTCGCCAAGAACTCCGCGCGCGGCTTCAGGGATATGCTCAAAATTTTTATCATCACACTCAAAAACATAGTGATTAAACAATTGCTTCCAGGCTTTTTTTTGTTCAGCGGGCAGGCCGCGAATAGACAATATAGCGTGATTAAGTACATCAAGTGCAGCGCCGTAATAAGCGGGCAATTCACGCATCCAATAATTCACCAAAACATTAAACTTCCCTAAACTTTCGACATGATGCCACCACATACCCGGTAGAAATAGAGCATCTCCGGGTTCCAAATCGGCAACCTGTGCATGTACTAATGCTTCGCGAAACTTTGGGTATTTATCGAAATCAGGATTATAAAAATCCACTAAACTAATTGATTGACCTGCGGGGGTTTTATCAAGTGGACCAACATAAAGATTTGCTAGTTGATCTGGTGGAAACAAGGTAAAACGCCGATGCCCAACCACAGAACACGCAATATTATTGGGGCCATCCCAATGCGCAGCAATCCGACACTGATTAGAAATCCAGATACTTGCCAAGGGCTTAAATTGACTGAGAGCCAAATCATTTTCCTGCCTAAACCCTGGCAAATATGCATCCAACACGGTGGAACCAATGTAAATAGTAGGTGCATTTATATTATCGCGATGTTCGTGAAATTGATCCAAAGCAAAATCAAGTTTTGTATGTACCGACTGAAAATTAAATCCTGTCAGACTTTCATCGTAAAAAATACGTCCGCCATGACTCGCATCACCTAAAAAAGCAATCACCGTTTCACCCTGATAAAATTGGCGAACATATTGACTGGCTTCTTCATCCGATTTCAAACCCGCTTGCACAATGGGCCAACCAGAAACCAACCCCTTTAAAATAACAGGCTCTGTAGATGTTAAAACACTTTCAGGAATGCAGTCTGGCTTGCAGCCGGTTACAACCCTTACTTTTTTTTCAATATTCAACATGTCGAATCACTTTTCAAGTGGTACATTTTAAATAATTTACGATGCAATAGCAGAAATTCTAACTTCAATACGTTCAATCAAATTACTAATATTTGACATGGATGCAAGCACCATGTAGATATACTCCAGATACCCCTTGTTATGCAGTTGATTCAAAGCATTTACATCCAATCCTTTCAACTTATGCTCATTAATGGTGTAAAAACCTGTCAAATTATTCTGTGCGCCACTTTTCAATTCAATATCCAATGAAAAAGATTCCAATAGTTCATACTGCAATAACATAGCAATAAAGTCTTCGCCAGTTTTATTGCCTATGCCGACATAATCCAACATGGAAACTACATTCTCGAGATATTGACTATTACCGCCGTGCGGCAAAAATACTGGCTCACCCTCTGTTTCACTTAATCTGGGGCTATCCATATCAACATGAACAACCATATTATTCTTTAATACTCCATCTACTTGTGCATTTTGAAAACCGATTAAAAACGGTCTTCTTTTTACTGAAATTGGAATGTAATTAGCGTCCCAGCCATTTTCACTTAAAAATAAATTTTCGCCTTGTCTAAAACCAAAAATTGCAGCGGCATAGAATTTACCAGTATCAGAATCCTTATTAAAAAATATGGGATAAACACCTTGTGTGGCTCTAAACTCCTGCGGAAATGTAATTGCATACATTACATCGTCACCGTATTTTGGCGAGTGCTCTTTGATTATTTTTAAATTTTTATGTGCGACATTATTCAATAGAACATAATTAGACATGCTGACTCCTGATATTAACTTTTATGTATTTGTTGGTGTTATAACTAAATTTTCTGAAAACCATAGTGTTTAATTTTATTTATCAACTCACGATTTGACGGCAATGCATCAATAAGTTGATGAGTTTTTTGTATATTTTCTCTGAACAATTCCGCAGCCCTTGCGGACTCGACAACATCACTTTCTCTAGCAAACTTTCTTGATAGAGTTTCAAACTTCATGCCGTAAAGGACATACTGGAAACTCGCTGAGGGGAACATTTCATCTAGATGAAGTTCATCATAATACCAAGGTGTTTGGTAGCGCCATAGCTCAACTGAATCTTGCAAGCTTTGGGGAATAGTTATTTGATCGCAATTATCCAACCAATAAGCAGAATCTTTGCGTTTTGTTAACACATAATGCAACTTTAAAAAATCTATAATACGGCTCCAACGATATACAAATTTTTCGTTAAAGCGATTAGCAATTATGTCCATTACTTTTCTATTGGCAGGCAATTGCTCACTAATCATCTTTGCTGACAGTTCAACTAACACTAAAGCCGACGCTTCAAGCGGCTCAATAAAGCCTGCCGCCATTCCCACTGCCACACAGTTTTTGTACCAAAAAATTTCTCGGTGCCCGGGATTAATTTTTATTTTCCGCAATGCAACCGAGTCTGCTTTTTGTCGCCCTAAGGTTGGCTCAATATAATTGCGCAACTCTATTTCTGCACGCTCATCAGAGATGTGCGCGCTGGAGAATACATGCCCAACACCACGACGAGACGGCAAACCTATATCCCAAATCCACCCTGCTGTTTGCGCTGTCGATAGTGTATGAGAAGCTATAGGGCTATTTATATCGGGATAAGGAATTTGCACTGCCAAAGCAGTATCATTGAAAAGGATATTCTTCTTTTCAATGAAAGGAATTTTATAGTGCCCTCCCAGCAAAAGCGAGGATAGACCCGTACAATCGATAAACAAATCACCTGAGATATCCCCATGCGTCTGCGTACTCACAGAGGAAATATCACCATTGTCCGCTGAACTATTGTGCGCTGAACCATAGCCTGCTGAGTTTATTGTTATCACATTATCGCTAATATATTTTACACCTAGCTTTTCTACACAGTGTTTGTGTAAAAAGATCGAAAACTTACCTGCATCTAAATGATAGCCATAATTGGCTAGCAGAGCATACTCAGGAGTGGCAATTTGCTTTGGTGCCAAACCCATGTCGCACAAATGACTTTGCACACTAACAGCATCAGCAAAGGATACTTTTTCACGAAACTTTTGCCAATGATGCGCTAAATTTACTTCTCTGTAACGACTCGGCAAGGTGAAAGGATGGTAATAAGTATCTACGCCCTCGCCCACCCACCCGGAAAATTTCGAACCCTGTTTAAAGCTGGCATCGCATTCACGAAAAAAATCTGTTTCCGAAATCCGCATCTTTTCCAGCGTTGACCGCATGGATGGCCAGGTACCTTCGCCCACACCAATTGGGCTTATATCGGGTGATTCAATTAAGGTTACCTGGATATCTGAATTAGAATTTACATGTTCAGCTGCGATTACCCCTGCAGTTAACCAACCCGCTGAGCCGCCACCGACAATAATGATGCGCGTTACTAGGTCACTCATTCAATTCACCCAATTGACTTAGAATAATTAATCAACACAACATATATAATAAGACGTGCAGTTTTCACCATCCGTAAAAATTAAGCTATTCATCATCAATAAATTTTTTCTATTGCTGTAAATATGAAACACTAATTGTTTATCAAATTTCTGTTAAATCAACACAAAAAAAAGCCGCTGAAGTCAGCGGCTTTTTTCAACGCTTTATCACATTCTTTTTAAAAACTTAGAATTTGTAACGCGCACCAATGTTGTATCTTGGACCAGTTTCAGTGTAATTAAATAACTCATGCCAATCGCGACCGTGAGAACGCGTATGTTCATTCGTGAGATTTAAACCTTCAAATGATACAGTTAAGTTTTCAGTGAACTCATAGCTTAAACTAGCATCCACTTGGCCATAAGCTTCAACATAAACTGGGTTGCGGCCTTGGTTTCCATCTATGCGGCTCAGGAACTCGTCACGCCAATTGTAAGCTATACGACCTTGCAAACTATCTTTGTCGTAAAAAATTACAAAGTTGTAAGAGTCACTTAAACCAAGAAATGCGAATTGCGGATCCATACTAGCGTTTTCATAACCGACATTACTATCAGCTTTGGTTAAGTTAGCTAAGACACCAAAACCTGTATCAGAAAAGGTATGTTGCACAGCAAGCTCAAAACCATGAACCAATACATTCTGACTGTTAATAGGACTTGTAACAGTCACATCAACAGTTGGGTCACCCGCTACTGCAAAAATGGTGTTTCCCGAAACAGTATCTGGATAGTTAGTTTTAATATAATTGCGAATTGCGGTACTACCAACCGCACCAGCCGCTACAGCTGCTTGATAACGTGCACCACCAACAGGGGTATGCATTTCACTACCCACAATCCGTTGGCCTTCACCAATAAAATCGTGCAGCTTTTTGACGAAGTAGCCACCAGAAACATAACTTGCCTCATCGTAATACCACTCAATAGAAGCATCCAGGTTGGTAGACTCCAATGGTTTCAAGCTTGGGTTACCTGCACTCGCTGTACCACCACCGACTCTAACACCTGAAACCTGAACACCACCCTTGATTTGGTCATAATTTGGGCGAGCCATCGTCTTGCTATAAGAAGCGCGGAACTTGACATCATCCGCAACTTCAACGTCATAGTCAAAACTTGGCAACAACTTGTTATAAGTAGCAGTTTCTGTAAAAAAGGAGCTATTATCAGTAGATGCAATTGTAAACTCATTGTCGGTAATCCAGCTAGCATCGCCATTTACTGGTAACAACGAGGTGGATTCAACGTCTGTAGTCTCGTAACGCAAACCAGTTAAAATGTGTGCCGCTCTACCATCATAGTCCATCGTAAAGTTGGCTTGGACATATCCAGCTAAAGTCGTTTCCACAGTTTGCAAATCTGTAGCGGTCTGGCCACCAAAAATCAAATCACCATCAGGCGCGGGCGCGGAAAGTGTAACCGACCCCTTGTTTGTATACTCAGTTGGCGCACAGTACCCCATTGCGCATGGCGAGTTGTTTGTTACTGTAGCGGAAGAGTAACCTTGCTGAGGAAACTGAGGGTTTTCTTTAGTGCCATTGCCAATTATCGGGCGTGAATACACCTTCGCCGCAGCAGCTTTAGCGACTTTATCCAAATCAAACTTCATGAAGCTATTTTGCAGTCTTGGATCTTTAATGCCGTCGTTATCAAAATAATTTGATAACTTGTCAGTTGGCCATAAAGATGCGTCTAAATCTCCGGCATGGCCTACGCCAGCCCAGTTACCGTGGTTTTGCAAATCACTCGTTACATATTGAGAGTGGTTATTAATTTCTGACGATTCAATACCAAAGTTAACAGCTTTCAATACGCTTTCGTCAAAACTGTAACTACCCTTCAACTTATATTGGTCAACCTCAGACTTTTGTCTTGCATTTCTGAAGGTGCTACCAGTCAATTGCATTTGCGCAGCGGTTGGCGACACAATTACCGGTGGAACTATTTCCGGATGACCTGGTATCGCAGCTACGGGATAATTCACATGCAGAACTGGAAGTTCTTTTGAATAGTCAACTGACGGGTTGTAGTTGGTGTTTGCCTGGACTGTCAAACTGTTATTTACGCCATAGGGGCTATTAGGTTTGGAATCAGAAATTGAATTATGGCCATCAAACTCTAATTTCAAGTGATCGGTCACATCAAACTTCACATTAATACCCAACGAATTGAGATCATTTCTGGTGCCAGTTAACTGGGCATCCATTGCCAAATCTTTCGGTTGTGCATTAGTCTCTGAATAGGTTAACGGATACTTAGCACCGGTTTTGTCGCCGCCCCAGTTAATTTTCAATGGCTGCCCACGATTAAACCAGGTACTGATTGAATGTGCCTCTGAATCCACATCCTGGCGCGCAAAGGTATAATCCAAACCAACAGTTAAGGTGTCTACTGGCTTATATTGTAAGGCTAAAGAACCATTGGTTCTGGTACGTTTATCTTCGGTAATTCTGTAACCGAAATTAATAGGAGTGGAATAAAGCTGAGTGGTTGTCGGAAGGTTAGTTTGATATGGATTTGAAGGATCTGGACCTATGGTTGCAGGGCCAGTAATTGGAATACCAGTCCAGTCGCCGGCGCTATCACCTATGTGATTGAAATAGCCGCCTGAAAACGCTTGCGCTGAACCACTTTCACGCTCTTGATAGCTACCAGTAACTGCTACACCGATAGTGTCGTCCGCAAAAGTGTCGCTGAACAAACCAGATATCTCCGGCGTCATCTTACTAGATTCCGCTGATGTATCAGATACTGCTTTAATACCAACAGTCGCTTTCAACCCGGGAGTGCTCAACGGATGTGGAGTAAGGATGTTAATTACAGCACCCATGCCGCCGGAAGCTATATCCGCACGACCTGTTTTGTAAACCTCAACGCCAGCAACACCCTCTGATGCCAAATTAGCAAAATCAAATGACCGTGACGTTGATACAACAGCATTACCTTGAGATGATGCAGGCATTTGACGACCATTCAAGGTTACCAAGTTATAATCGCCAGCCAAACCACGAACCGTAACTTTACTACCTTCGCCATTTGAACGGTCGATGGAAACACCAGAAATACGTTGTAACGATTCCGCCAAGTTGGCATCAGGCATTTTACCGATGTCTTCAGCAGAAATGGCATCTACAACACCCGCTGCTTCGCGTTTAATATCCATTGCCTTGGTCAAACTGGCCTTAATACCGGTTACTACTACCTCTTCTACTGTATCTGTGCTTTGAGCTAGAGCAGATACGCTGATACCTGCCAAAGATGCAATTGAAACTGCGAGAATTTTTTTCTTAAAGCTTGTTGTTTTATGCATGAAGAGTTCCTCTAATTATGGTTTATATTTTGATAGATCTAAAACCTAGTCACGGTGACTACAGCACTTTCAGTTCACTCAAAAAAATTAACGTATAATGTTTTGAGTGCCAAACTATCACCTAAATCCCTACATTATAGCGGCGCTATTTGCCAACCAACACGATAATAAACTCTGAATCGGAAAATTAACATAGCGCACACACAAAGTGCGCGTGAACATTATGCCGCTGCACCATAGTTGTCGTTCTAATAGGCCTTCAATCTAGAAAAAATACAAACGAACGCGTTTGAATAAGCAATGTTTACTCAAACGTCCCACAAAAAACAAAAGACTTACCGAGGGGTGGCTCCCAATATTTACAAGACTCGCTAAGTGCGT
Organism: Gammaproteobacteria bacterium; assembly: GCA_043745725.1. GTDB lineage: Bacteria > Pseudomonadota > Gammaproteobacteria > Pseudomonadales > Cellvibrionaceae > Cellvibrio. Next base: position 10,684 of record JAYTSJ010000272.1, read on the forward strand.
ATAGGTAAACTGGGAGAGAAGTGAAGCGATAAGATATGGGTCAATGAATATTGCGGAGGCACATCAATAATTATTAAATACAACCTGCAAAAAATTACGGCACCTGGAAAAAAGCTTTGATAGCTTCAGCCTCTGCCAAGGCATCCTGCTTACCCAAGGCCATCAATTCCGTAATAAACTCTGTGGAAAATAATAAATAACTCGCCGCTGTTGCACCACCACCCTTAGCGGTAGCACCAATGGCACGCAAAAAGAAACGCAAACTTTTGGGCAGATAACGAATATTTCTACCGGCAATAACATCTAACGGACTAGAGGGTGAAACTACCATATTATCAACAGCGCGTAATTTTAAACCTGCTTCGACTAACGTCTCTGGAGGAATTAATCGAATCAATTCATTCATGCGCTCAAGGTGTTCGATATCACCTTCTAAGGAATCCACAAACGCGCTATTAAATAAATGGCCAACAATTTGCCCCATTGAGGGCGAATGCCTTACCGGTAAACGCTTTTTCACTTTTGATGCTTTTTTATTACCGCTCACACCCACGACAAACAATGAATCGGCGCCTAGATGCAACGCGGGGCTAATAGGTGCCAACTGCCGCAAAGCGCCGTCGCCAAAATATTCACGATTAATACGCACCGCAGGGAAAATGGTCGGAATAGCCGATGAAGCTATGAGATGCTCCAGGCGCATTTGCGTCGGCACACCGCTACGCCGATAACGATTCCAACCGAGCATATCAGGATGCCCCTGAAAAAAACTTACCGTATGACCCGAGGTGTATCCCATTGCCGACACACTCACTGCCAATAACTTACCACTCGCAATAGACTTATTAATATTGTCGAATTGAATGCGCGACCCTAGCAAATTCCACAAAGGGGCATTATCAAGTAAGGATAGGGGCCGCTGCCGCCCCACGCCCTGATTAAAGAGTGATAACGCCAGTAATCCTAGTCCTTTTAATAAATCTCCCCAGCCGTATAAATACACTTGGCCAATTTGTAAATTGCTCCACATATGCGCTAAAGCATGAACAGATTCTCTAAAATTACCCGGATGCGCAGCAAGTGCAAGCGCATTAATGGCACCCGCAGATGTGCCGCAAATGATGGGAAATGGGTTTTCAATTTCAGGAGGTAAAATTTCGGCGAGCGCTTGCAGAACGCCCACTTGGTAAGCAGCACGCGCACCGCCACCGGATAAGATTAAGGCTCTTTTCATAACAACCAACCAGTTAAGTGCGCACTACAACATTGTGTAAAAATTATTGGCCGCCTTTTGCTATTTCTTTATCGCGTAGTTCACGTCGTAAAACTTTACCTACGTTGGTTTTGGGTAAGTCTTTACAGAACTCAACAAGATGAGGAACTTTGTACGCAGTTAATTTAATTTTGGCAAAATCGCGGACTTGTTGCACAGTTAAATCAGGGTTCGAAGTAACCACAAATGCTTTTACGGTTTCACTGCCTTCTGTATCAGGTACACCGATAACTGCCGACTCAAGAATATCGGAGTGGCTACCCAACACATCTTCAACTTCGTTTGGATAGACTTTAAAACAAGAAACATTAATCATATCTTTTTTACGATCAACAATTTTAACGTAACCATCAGCGGCAATGACGGCAATATCTCCACTTTTAAACCAGCCTTCCGCATCCATTACTTCAGCGGTTGCTTCCGGACGCTGCCAATAACCTTTCAT
>JAYTSJ010000273.1:0-6362 GCA_043745725.1 Gammaproteobacteria bacterium
ACATGTTCTTTTGATGCTACACCTATCCAGTAACGCATAAGTTCCCCCTCCACCCGTTATGAATCTCATGTTATAGGCTGCTACTGCCAAAACATGTCAGTAAGCTTGCTTTCTTTTATAGAACCTTAACTTCACACCAACTTTAACGTCACATAATTTAATATTATCTAATTTAAATATTGCTAATTTAGAATTATCTAATATAATAAAACTAGATCATTTGTGTTTACGGAGCACAGCAACATGAATATGCCAAGCAAATCTTCCCTGGATGAAATGCAAATACACGCCAGCCAAGCGGCCAACCTACTAAAAGCGCTGGCAAATGAAAACCGCCTGATGATTATGTGTACTTTATTAAACGGCGAGCTATCTGTGGGCGAGCTAAATGCCAAAATCCCACTCAGCCAGTCCGCGCTATCGCAACATTTAGCCGGCCTTCGCGAAGCTGGTTTGGTCAGTACACGCAAAGAAGCGCAAACCGTTTATTACCAGGTTTGCGGCGATGAAACGAGCAAGATCATTACCGTGCTCCAATCCATTTATTGTCCCAATATTTAATTTTGGAGAATTACTATGAACCATAAACGCATCCATCCTCTTGATCTTATAGGCCAAAAAAACACTGATCTTTGTATTGTCGATGTGCGTACGACAGCTGAGGTACAGGCGGAATCCTTACCCAATTGCATTCATATTCCCTTGCATGATTTAACGCCAGAGCGCTTACAAGCTGAGCTGAGTACACGCGGCCAGCCACCTACTTCGATATACCTGCTATGTCAGGCTGGGCGCCGTGCAGAGATGGCCGCGGATCAACTAAAAGGTAAAGTTAGCCCAGAATTGTGCATTATCGAGGGCGGCATGAATGCGGTAAAACAGTCGCAAATTCCCATTACACAAACCCGCAAACAAGTGATGTCGTTGGAGCGTCAAGTGCGTATTGCGGCAGGATTTTTGGTATTAACCGGCGTAGTGCTTGGAACTTGGGTTAATCCGCTAGCCTATGGCTTATCGGGTTTCGTGGGTGCTGGGCTGATGTTCGCGGGCATTACCGATACTTGCCTGATGGGAATGCTAATGGCGCGCATGCCCTGGAATAAATAAGTACACGCTGAGGATAAATAGATGTTACTGCTGATTGGCATTGTGATTGGCTTGGTATTAGGCCTTACCGGCGCAGGTGGCTCAGTGTTTGCCGTACCTTTACTCATGCTCATTGGCAGCTTGCCAATAAGCGATGCCATAGGTATTTCTTTGGGTGCTGTTGCCGTGAGTACACTCTACGGCAGTTTGCGCAATCTCCGCAATAACACCAGTTTATGGGTACCGGTAAGCATACTTGCCGGCACTGGCACCTTGGCAGCACCTCTTGGCAAATGGCTTGGCACTCAGCTGCCGCAGCCTTGGCTAATGATTGGATTTAATATTTTGGCTCTCGTCATTGCAACGCGAATGTTAATTAATGCCAGGAGCAACCCGGAAGCGACCAAAATTGTTCGCAGCGCGCAATTAAGTGAATCGCAAAATGCCAAGCTGCTCTGCAACTTAAGCACCAATGGCCAGTTTGAATTAGGTCCCCGCTGTATATCAGGCTTGGCAGTTGGAGGACTAATAACCGGCTTCTTATCAGGCTTATTCGGTGTGGGCGGCGGCTTCCTGATTATTCCCCTACTGCTGTTCTTAAGTCAGATTAGCATGACGCAAGCAGTTAGTAGTTCACTGGTAATTATCACGCTCGTTAGCAGTGCAGGGTTTATTACCCATCTTTTACTCAATGCGCATTCAGGTGTAGCTATGCTGTGGGCCCTATTAGGCTGGGTAGCGCTTGGCGCTATATTGGGCATGTTGGGAGGGCAATGGCTCTGTCGTTTTATTGCGGGACCACGACTACAACAATTATTTGCATTGAGTTTGATAGTCGTATCCTTAGTTACTTTTTTTCATCATTGATTTATCTTTTTGGTACGCGAGGCTTACATGATCTTTCGTCAATTGTTTGATGCAGAATCCAGCACATACACCTATCTCCTCGGTGATGAATCCAGCCAGCAAGCTCTGCTGATTGACCCCGTACTTGAGTCTACCGACACATACCTGCAGCTTCTTCAAGAATTGGGCTTAACTTTGGCGTATGTACTAGATACTCACACCCATGCCGATCACATTACCGCCTCCGGTAAATTGCGCGAAGAAACCGGGTGTATTACGTTTTTAGGTGCAGAGTCACAATCCAGCTGCGCTTCTAAAACCATAACGGATGGCGAGAAAATTTCGCTGGGTCAGCTCACAATTACCGCACTGTATACTCCTGGGCACACCGACGACTCCTACTGTTTTATTGCCACCAATGCCGGTCAAACCTACTTGTTCAGTGGTGATACCCTGTTAATTCGCGGCACAGGCCGCACTGACTTTCAAAATGGCAACGCCATTGATCAATATCGAAGCATTTTTAGTAAGTTACTGACGCTGCCCGATAACACATGGGTCTACCCTGGACACGATTATAAAGGTTGGATGGTGAGCACCATTGGCGAAGAAAAATGCCACAACCCACGCCTACAAATAGACAATGAAGGCAAATACGCAGAACTTATGCAGAACCTGAAACTACCGAACCCCAAGATGATGGATATAGCTGTGCCGGCCAATCGCAGCTGCGGCAAAATCTAATAAACAACCATCCAATAAAAAACTATCTAGCAAACTGAATGTAGCAAAGGCTTTAGTTTGACGTTAATTTTGTTACTATGTGCAACATTTTAAAATACGAGAAATTAACTCCATGCTGATACAAGCCCCCATCTCCCTTGGTGAATTAATCGACAAAATTACCATTCTTGAAATTAAAGTCGCCAGCATTAGCGATGCCACCAAGCTCAAAAATGTTACCCATGAATTAACTATCCTCAATGCGAAAATTGATAGCTTGTTAGATGCAGCAGGAGTGGCGAAACTAGCTCCGCTCAAACGAGCGCTTAAAGATATCAACCAGGCGCTTTGGATTATTGAAGACGATATTCGCGATTGCGAATACGCAAAAGATTTTAGTGAAAAGTTTATTCAACTTGCACGCGCGGTTTACGTCACGAATGATCAACGCGCTACCGTGAAAAAAGATATTAACATTGCCTTTGGCTCCGAGTTAATTGAAGAAAAATCTTATAAAGATTACCAATAACTCGATGAAAAATTCGCCCGCGCCCATAAAGATTTTGCTCATTAAAATGTCATCCATGGGCGATATTTTTCATACCTTCCCGGCAATTACTGATTTAAAAACCCATTACCCCGAGATTGAAATTGATTGGTTAGTGGAAGACAGCTTTAAAGAAATCGTCGCCTGGCACCCAGCCGTTAATCGCGTAATACCAATTCATTTACGGCGCTGGATGAAAGAGCGCAGTAAAAAAAGTTGGCAAGAATTTAAAGCATGGCGCAGTACTTTGTGCGAACAAGAATATGATTTAGTTATCGATGCTCAGGGTTTATTCAAAAGCGCCGTAATTGCTAAAATGGCCAGAGCAAAAGTCATTCATGGTTTCGATAAAAATTCTGCGCGGGAATCTATTGCCAGCTATTTTTATCAAAAAAAATATTACGTCAACAAAAATCAACACGCCGTAACGCGCACACGCCAGCTCTTGAGTCAGGTATTAGATTACACTCCCGCAACAACACTCAATTTTGGCATCAATCAAAACTTTTCTCACGTGCAAAAAAATCCACAAAAACTAATTTTTATTATTGGTACTAGCTGGACGACGAAATTATGGTCCACTTCACATTGGCAAAAACTGACTGCCCTTGCCATTGAACAAGGTTATCACGTAGAAATCATGTGGGGCAGCCCAGAGGAACAAGCAATAGCGAATAGTATTATTGCAACCAACCCACAAGCCACTCGACCACAGCAACGCTTAAGTATTACTACCATTGCTGAAAAATTGGTTGAAGCCGCCGGGGTGGTCGGATTGGATACCGGATTTTCTCACTTGGCAGGAGCACTGGAAACGCACACTATTGCACTTTATGGCGCCACCTCACCGGTAAAAGTAGGCTTGATTGGCGAGCACACCAGCAACATGCAACTCGAACAACCGCTACATTGTATGCCCTGCCATAAACGTCAATGTAAATGGCTGGATGAACATAGCACTGACACACCTCCCTGTATGAGCGGCATAACGCCAGAACGGGTATGGCAGAAACTTACCGCAAAATTAACAACTATTTAGCGAGAAAATTACACAATGAAACCGCAAAAAATGGGTGTCGTCATCACCACTTACAATTCACCGCTTTGGTTGAAAAATGTATTATTTGGCTATGAAGCGCAAACCCATAAAAACTTTAGGGTGTTGATTGCAGATGACGGTTCAGGCCAACCCACGCGCGATGTCATTGAGTTTTTTAAAACACGTAATATTCTTAACATCGAGCACTTGTGGCACGAAGACAAGGGTTTTCAAAAATGCCAAATTCTCAATAAGACTATTGCACAAACAGATTGTGATTATTTAATTTTCACCGACGGCGATTGCATTCCCGAACCAAATTTTATGGCATTACATAAAGAATTAGCAGAGCCGGGCTATTTTTTATCCGGCGGTTACGTAAAATTAACAACACCCGTTTCAAATAGTATTAAGGAAGAAAATATTGCCGACGGTAAAATTTTTGAGCGCGCTTGGCTAATTAATCACGGCCAGCCCAATAGCCATAAATTATGGAAACTCATAAAAAATAAAAAGATAAAATCGCTATTGAATTCAGTCACACCCACTAAAGCAACCTGGAACGGCATGAACAGCTCCACCTGGACTGACGCCATCAAAGCTTGCAATGGTTTTAATGAAGATATGCAATACGGTGGGCTCGATCGCGAACTCGGTGAGCGTTTGTACAACTACGGTTTAAAAGGCAAACAAGTTCGCTACAGTATTGCCTGCTTACATCTGGATCACCCACGCGCTTATGACAACCCGGAAACCTGGAAAAAAAATTATGCCATTCGTAACGATGTAAAACGGACGGGTCGTTACTGGAACGAAAATGGTATCGTCAAAAAATAACAAATACATTCGCACAAGGGTTTAACATGTCCAATAGAGTTATTATTTACCAAGATGGCCTGCTGTCATACTCAGAAACTTTTATCAAAAAACAAGCGCTTGCCTTGAAAAGTTGGACACCCATCCTGGTAGGTCATAAATTTATATCTAAGGGATTACCACTTGCCCCCCTACAAGCAGAACTGCTGATTCCCGCGGATACTTCTCCGTTGCGACGGTTGGTTTATTTTTTCTATCGCTGGAAAAATAAAGCGGACCCCATTGGTATAAAAACCTTAAAAGCACTCAATGCAAATCTTATACACGCGCATTTTGGAACGTCTGCAGTCGACATTTGGCCTTATGCAAAAGCGCTGAACATTCCAATGTTAGTAACCTTACATGGATTTGATATTAACGTTTATAAAGAGCACTGGGAATCAGGACAACGGGGCAGAAGAAAGCGTAACTATCCGCAACAATTATTGGCACTAGCAACAGAATCCAACGTACATTTTCTTGCTGTATCAACAGCCATAAAAAAACGTGCTATCGACTATGGAATACCGGAAGAAAAAATAAGTATTAGCTATATTGGCGTAGATACCGAAAATTTCATGCCCAGCGCAGAGCCCATCACTCAGCGAAAAAATCGTATCCTTTATGTTGGGCGACTCGTTGAAAAAAAAGGAGCTTCCTATTTAATTGACGCATTTGTCAAAGTTAAAGCTGCCGTAGTTGATGCGGAGTTAATTATTGTGGGACGCGGTCGATTGGAAACATCATTAAAACAACAGATGGCAGATTTGGGGCTAACTGATGTAAATTTTCTGGGTGCGTTAAGTAATCAGGAAGTAAAAGCACAAATTGATCAATGTAAAATTTTTTGCTTGCCCAGCATCACCGCGAAAAATGGCGACGCTGAAGGGTTGCCCATTTCAATACTAGAGGCACAAGCCAGTGGCGTTATTGTTGTCTCCTCCTCATCTGGAGGAATAGGTGACAACCTTATAGATGGAGAAACTTGCTATACATTTAAAGAAAAAGACAGCAATAAACTTGCAGAAATAATCATTAATGTACTGCAGACCCCTAACGCCCAACTCGCCATTCTTGAAAATCAAAAAAAACTTATAGAAAAAAAGTTTCAATTAAAAAATTGTGGCCTTGAATTAGAAAAAACTTATACAGATTTTTGTTTGGCAAGGTAAAAAGAAAATTCCTTCACAAAGGGCTACTCGGCCGCAAGCGACCGAGCTTACGCCCAATGTGATTGGCCTTCGGCCAACCGGAATTTTCTATCAC
>JAYTSJ010000274.1:0-16415 GCA_043745725.1 Gammaproteobacteria bacterium
TAATATAATTGCGCATGGCGAAACGAAGTGTGGCACTGTCTTCAACAAGGAGAATCTTCATGAATTTATCATATGATTAAGGTTGAGTTTTCAGCTTAAATTATTCTGAGTGTAGCTGCTTTTTAACGGCGTGTTTATTATTCACCTCAGCAAATTCAAGCGATCAATGAGCGCTGAGCCGAATATTAATACTAATAGGTGATAAGTGTTTGCTCACTTCGTGGAGGTGGAATGCATTTGTCATTTTTTATCACAGAAGTGTGAATTATTAGTCACAATGAGCAGTTACTTGTGAGCAATTACCTATCACCAGTTGCTTGTGATGAATTATTTATGACCAATGTACAACCACCTCATCTTATCTTTCTCAAAAAGGGAAATTTCGTGGTGCTCTTGTAATTTTCCCGCCTGGCGGTAACTGGCAATAAAGGCCACTATGCCTTGATGGTCATTGGTTGAGCCTGCTGAGCTTGAGATTATTTGTAGGCCCAGCCACTCGCATGAGGCCGCCCATGTCAAAATTTCATCCTTATTAGAGCGGACGCGTTGCTCAGGGCTCCAGGTATCCCACAGGTAATCAATGGCCAAAAGCGTATGTGCTGTGTAGCGTGAGCGCATGAGTTTTTCGGCCGTAGGCGCAAGCTTCTGCCGGTTGATATACGGCATACAACAATTGACGATAGCTATTTTGCTGCCACAAGGGCAGGGCAATTGTGGGTTAGCTGCTTTTGTAGGTGGCATTTTTGACCTCTTTTCGGTATGTTGTGCGCCTATTTTCACCAAGTGTCGCGCATAAATCTTGTTTGACTATTTGGTGTGCTTTTATAGTTTCATAAAGTGAAATACAGCATGACTCAATTCGATGATATTCGCCCCTACCACGACTCTGAAGTTCGCCCAACGCTAGAGCGTTTGCTTGCTGATCCAGAGCTTACAGATGCAGTGGCTAATTTAAAATTTCCCCGTTTAACAAAGTGGTTTGCCTGGCCATTAAAAATATTAGTGAAGCGCAAGCTTACAGAGCAATTAGCCGGAGTGAATACGGTACTGGCCTTTCAGCAAGTCGTCGAAAAATACATGACGGCTATGATTGCCAATGCTACCACGGCGGTCACTATTTCCGGGTTAGATAAACTTAACGCGCAACAAGCGTATTTATTTATTAGCAATCATCGCGATATTGCCATGGATCCGGCATTTGTGAGTTGGAGTTTATTTAATAACAACTGCAATACGGTACGCAATGCAATCGGCGATAATTTATTAACCAAGCCTTATGTTTCTGATTTGATGCGTTTGAATAAAAGTTTTATTGTTAATCGCTCTGCTAAAGCTCCGCGCGAAAAATTTAAAGCGGCAAAACATTTGTCGGCCTACATTCATCACTCTATTGTGAATGAAAAAAGTAGTATTTGGATTGCCCAACGTGAAGGTCGCGCTAAAGATGGTTGCGATAAAACTAACTCAGCTGTATTGGGCATGATTACGTTGAATAAATCAAAAACAGAAGAGTACGGTGATTACATTAAAGCGTTGCACATAGTCCCGGTTTCTATCTCTTATGAATTTGATCCTTGTGATGCCGCTAAAGCGCGCGAACTTTACCAGCAACGCACTGAAGGTAGTTATCAAAAAGAAGAACATGAAGATGTAAAAAGTATTGCTATGGGCATTGCCGGTCAAAAAGGCCATGTGCATATCGCTTTTGGCGATGTATTAGTTGGCCCCTATGAAGGTGCCGATGAATTAGTTGCGGATATTGATCGCCATATTATCGATAAGTATGTATTGCATTCGAGTAATTGTTTTGCTTACGAAATGTTGTACGGCAAAGTACCATTGGTAAATTATACAGACCAACAAACTCCCTATAACCCGGAAGCTCTCGCACAACAAAAAGCTGAATTTGTGGCGCGCATAGAAGCACTACCCAGCGAACAGCGCGATATTGCCCTAGGCATTTATGCTAATCCTATTGTTGCAAAATTAGCAGCAAAAGCGGCGGCAGTATAAAGTTATAGTCTTCTTTGCTCTTCCCTAGAATTTCACTCATGCTAACCGATAAACTCAAGCAGCAAATTCAAGATGCCTACAGTAAATTTTTAGAAAATAAAAATTTACTGTCGCGCTATGGGCAAAAATTAATGATTGCTGAAATTGCCAAAACATTAGGCAATATTGAATTGGATGATGAGAATGTCCGCATCGGCTCGCAGCAACAAGGCGATAGCCTGCAACAACAAAATGGCGCGCATATTTGTGTAGTAGAAGCGGGTACTGGTACCGGTAAAACTATTGCCTATTTGTTGCCTGCCATAGCGATTGCAAAAGCTATGGGGAAAAAATTAGTGGTTTCTACAGCAACAGTTGCCTTGCAGGAACAAATTGTCAGTAAAGATTTACCAGAATTACTGCGCCACAGCAATTTATCATTTTCGTTTGCGCTTGCTAAAGGTCGTGGTCGCTATTTGTGTTTAAGTAAACTTGATAATCTCTTAGCGGAATACGAAAGTGGAATGAATCCCACTCGTGCTTTGTATGAAGATGAAATGCCAAGCGTAACGGCACAAGGTATCAAGTTGTATCAAGCTATGGTTCATGCACTGGCATCCAATAAATGGAATGGCGAGCGCGATGCCTGGCCACAAGCATTGGAACAAAATGAGTGGCAAATTATTACGACTGATCATCGTCAATGCACGGGTCGTCGTTGTTCCAATGTTTCATCCTGTAGTTTTTTTAAAGCGCGAGATTCGCTCCACAGTGTTGATTGCATAGTTACCAATCATGATTTGGTACTCGCTGATTTAGCATTGGGTGGCGGGGCAATATTGCCTACACCTGCAGATACTATTTATGTATTTGATGAAGGCCATCATTTACCGCAAAAAGCTTTAAGCCATTTTGCGCACCATAGTCGTGTGCTCTCCACCAGCAAATGGTTGGAGCAATGCAATAAAGGTTTGGGCGCGATTCTAGGGCAAATCAGTGGCGCAGGTAATGTGGATAGATACGCAGAACAATTGCCGGCGGCTTTTATTGATTGCAAACAACGTTTGGATTTAATGTATCCACAACTTGATGTGTTTGCCCAACAAATTGCGCTTGAAGATCGCCAATCCAATTATCGTTTTAAAGCGGGCGTGGTGCCGCAGGCACTATTATTACCAGCGGTAGAATTGCAACGCAGTTTTGCTCGTCTCACGGATTTGCTGGAAAAAGTCTCTAATGAAATGAATGAGGCTATGGAAGATGCGCATTGTCCTGTGCCAAAAATTGATCTGGAAAATAATTATCCTGTGATAGGTACCTGGCAATCACGCGCTGAAGCAAATCGTGAATTGTGGGCAAGTTATGCGGTACCGGAAACCGCAGGTGCGGTACCAAAAGCGCGCTGGCTTACGCCGGTTGATAATTCCGGGACAATGGATATTGAAGTTTGTTCCAGTCCGATTCTCGCTGCTAAAACCCTTGAATATAGTTTGTGGGATAAGTGTTGTGGTGCGGTAGTAACTTCCGCTACGCTCACTGCATTAGGTAATTACCAACGTTTTCAAATGCGCGCTGGCACGCCTATGAACAGTAATTATCAAGTGGTACCAAGCCCATTTAATTTTGCGCAGGCTACGTTAGAAGTTCCTGCATTCGCGGTGGATGCCAGCAATGCAGATCTGCATACGCTTTCTTTAGTCGAGCACTTTCCAACACTGCTTAATAAAAGTGAAGGCAGCCTGGTATTGTTTTCATCGCGCAAACAAATGCTCGATGTTTATGAACAATTACCTGATGATTTGTGCGATTTAATTTTGCTTCAGGGTGATAACTCCAAACAGGAAATGTTGAGTCAGCACAAACAAAAAATTGATAAAGGCGAAGGCAGTATTTTATTTGGCCTTGCCAGTTTTGCTGAAGGTGTTGATTTGCCCGGCAATTATTGCCGCCATGTGATTATTGCCAAACTACCTTTTGCCGTGCCGGATGACCCTATTGAATCAGCATTATCGGAATGGATAGAGGCGCGTGGTGGCAATTCATTTATGGATATTACGGTGCCCGATGCTTCGCTGAAACTCGTGCAAGCTTGTGGCCGTTTACTGCGTACTGAAACCGATAGCGGTAAAATAAGTTTGTTGGATCGCCGCATTCTTACCAAACGTTATGGCAAGGCTATTTTAAATTCATTGCCAGCGTTTACGCAGATAGTTCATAAATAAGTCCATAAATAAATTCCTATAAATAATATGACCCATAAATATATTGCTGTTACTGAAATTTTAATGGAGCTTGAAAAGGACTTGCGCGAAATGTATTTATGGGATTTTGAGTCGCCTTCAGCAGAAGCGCTTGCCAGCACCGAACCTTTTGCGATTGATACGCTGAATTTTTCGCAATGGTTGCAATTCATTTTTATACCGCGCTTATATTTAATGATAGAGCATGGTTTACCCTTGCCGAATAATTGCGACGTGGCACCTATGGCCGAAGAATATTTCCAAAGTGTAAATATTAACAGCACAACTATTAGTCGCCATTTAAAAAATATTGATTCTGTATTGACTGATAATTAACAGCTGTTAGTTAATTAAAAAATGCTTTTTATATTTACTCCTCAATCCACGTAGAAAATTATGAACAATCATAAATACACCACTGATGATCTATTGTATTTAATGGCGCGATTGCGCGATCCACAAACGGGTTGCCCTTGGGATATTAAACAGGATTACGCCAGCATTGCCCCCTCTACGCTCGAGGAAGCTTATGAAGTGGTAGATGCGATTGAAAAACAAGACTTCGTGCATCTTAAAGAAGAGTTGGGCGATTTATTGTTCCAGGTTATTTTTTATAGTCAGTTGGGGAAAGAGGAAAATCGTTTTGATTTTTCGAGCGTAGTGTCTGATCTGGTCGAAAAATTAGTACGCCGTCATCCACATGTATTTCCCGATGGCAGCTTAGCCCGCAAAATTGATAATCGTCATACGTTGTCAACGGATGTGAAGGGCCGCTGGGAAACGATTAAACAACAGGAGCGTGATGCCAAAGGCACGCAAGGTCTATTGGCCGATGTACCCTTAAATCTACCGGCCCTTAGCCGCGCCGCAAAACTACAGAAGCGTGCTGCCAACGTAGGCTTTGATTGGGATAATGTGCAAGGCCCGATTGCCAAAGTGCGCGAAGAATTATTAGAGGTTGAGCAGGCTCTCGCTGCCAATGATATGGCTGGCGTTACAGAAGAGCTGGGGGATTTATTCTTTTCAGTCGTCAATATTAGCCGTTATCTAAAAATTGATCCGGAGCAAGCGTTGCGTAAGGCCAACCTGAAGTTCGAACAGCGTTTTCACTATATTGAAACCCATGTTGATGCTCCTCTCAGTGAAACTTCCATCGAAACAATGACCAAATTGTGGGATGAAGCAAAGGATCTCGCAAAGATATGTCGATAGCTGGAAAAGTTTAATCCGGTAATCGAACACCTTTCACAAAATGTAAAGAATAAGGCGAGTAGGCTAGTGCTATTTGTATCTAAATCATTATATTAAAGCTATGCATTAGTTGTTTTTGTTTATCCTCAAACTCGAATACACAGTCTATCCTTAAGCTATGGCAATCCCTTAAGCGACGGTAATCCTCAGTTCGTACCTCTATCTGGTTAACGTAAAACGGTCAAAATATAGTTTGTGAGGTTATTTTGGATTCTAAAGAAGTACGTCCTGGTTATGTGAAATCGGCAGAGCAGACGATAAAAATTCATATATCTGAATTAAAGATAGGGATGTTTGTGTCCAGGTTGGATAGGCCTTGGTTGGAAACACCCTTTTTAATGCAGGGTTTTATTGTTGAAAGCCTGGACGATATTGATACCATCACCCAATACTCTGAACATGTTTGGATTGACGCCGTACAACAGGTGTGGATCCCCCCTGAAGAGCGTAGCCAGCTTACTGCCTCCCCCACAAAGGTCAATTACATCAATAAGGTGGATGCCGCACTCGAGCACAAACAAGCGCTGGGTATTTATCGCGTAGCAAGACAGCTAACGCGTTCGTTGTTGGATGATATTCGCTTAGGTGGCGTGATTAATACCGAGCAAGCCAAAACAACGGTTAAAAATTGCGTTGATAGCATATTGCGCAACCCTGATGCGTTAATCTGGATGTCGAAAATTCGTTCACAAGATGAATACACGGCAGAGCATTGTTTAAATGTATGCATTCTAGCCATTGCGTTTGGCCGACACTTGGGAATGAATGAGGGCGATTTGGAAAAAATTGGTCTCTGCGGATTGTTACATGATGTCGGCAAAATGCGTATCCCACTCGAAGTTCTTAATAAGCCTGCAGCGCTGACTGAAAAAGAATTTAATATGATTAAGGCGCATACCATCCACGGGCGCAATTTGTTAATGGCGTCACCCGGAATTCCTAATAGCACTATTGATGTTGCCTATAGCCATCATGAGAAAATAGATGGCAGCGGCTATCCTCGTCAATTAACTTCTAGTGGCATTTCAGAGTTTGCGCGCATTATTGCATTGGTGGATGCCTATGACGCCATGACGGCAGATCGTTGTTATTCAGAAAGTAAGCCTTCTACAGAGGCACTAAAAATTATTTTTAAGGACCGCGGTACACATTTTGATGAGCGCCTTTCCTTAGAGTTTATTAAATGTATTGGCCTGTATCCGCCGGGAACCTTGGTGGAATTAGTGAACGGTATTGTTGGGATTGTCTTAGAAACCAATAAAAAATATCGCCACTTACCTAAAATTATTGCCATTAATCAGCAAGCTGAGCCCTTGAAGAAATCTCTACAAATTGATTTAGCTGAACTTGAAAATGGTGCTTTGGATAAAACTTTTTTAATCAAACGGGCACACAATGATGGCGCCTTTGGGGTGAGTATAAAAGCACATTGGGAGAGAGGAGGAGCCTGACATACAAGGTTTGAGCCGTTAGCTTTATTGGCCCGGCTCATCACCTTATCGTCAAAATTCAAAGTCAATCGAAGTAAGAATTGCTGTGTTAATTTCTGTCGTTTTCACTAATAAATGAAAGTCTCTCGATACCCGCCCGTTCAATTGCAATCATTACTTTTTTCGCTTCGCTCGGTGTTATGTATCTTGAACGTCAATATTAGAGAGTCAATGTTAATTATGTATTTTAGTGCCAATAAATATCCCGAGCTTTCGAAAATGAATAGCAAGCTTAAAGGGCAATGCTTAAAGTATTGCCTAAAAAAAACTAAAATAGCACATCAGTTTTCTGCAGTAGTGATAGCAATAATTTTTTTATCGATTATTTGGGGTTTGTGGCTAGAAGAAAAAGTATTAGGGAACAATGTTGAACCTTATGGTTTTATATTTCCACTTTTAATAGGAGTTGTTTTTTGGCTATATTTATTGGCCATGATTAATTTATCGCTTCATAAAGCCGTTAAAAAATATATCAATGAATTTGAAAATATCAGTAAGTCTAATCTCGGTGAATAATAGCCCAAACTTAGTTTCAAGTTTGAAGTGCGACAATATTGATTAATGTGCATGATAACGAATAATGCGCTGTTAATGGGTAGTAAGGTATATTGCTTATTTTTATCGCTGCCAACTTTTTGTTTAAATGTAGGAAAAATGAAAACACCCTTAATAACAAGAGAAGGTTTTAACGCTCTCAAAGAAGAATTGGACCATTTGTGGCGAGTTGAAAGGCCAGATGTGACTCAGAAAGTGTCCTGGGCTGCAAGCCTGGGCGATCGGAGTGAAAATGCAGACTATCAATATAACAAAAAAAGACTTCGTGAAATCGACCGCAGGGTTCGCTACCTACGTAAATGCCTGGAAGATTTAAAAATTGTTGATTATTCCATCGTTCAGGAAGGAAAAATATTTTTCGGCGCCTGGGTCGAAATAGAAAATGATAATGGGGAGCAAAAGAAGTTTCGTATTGTTGGCTACGATGAGATCTTTAATACAAAGAATTATATTTCTATTGATTCACCTATGGCGCGAGCACTGCTTAAAAAAGAGGTTGGCGATGAAGCTGTTATTAGGACTGAAGCAGGCGAATTCATTTGGTATGTGTTATCGATAGAGTATAAAAAATAATTTTTATTTGAGTGAATATCCGTTTAAATAGCAGCTTCTATTGAATAATGACGTTTTTCAGCACAATTGCTCTATTATAAGTTTCACTTGGCTTTTGTGTGTTACTTGGCTTATGAATTTTACATCCGCTAACTTCAAACATTTTTTACCACCCATTACCGGGGAGATAACCTGGTGGATTGCGTTGTCTGGTGGTTTAGATTCCTGTGTGCTAGTGAATGCTTTAGCAGCTTTAAAGTTGCCTGTTCAACTCCATGCATTGCATGTTAATCATCAAATATCCTCGAATGCAAATACTTGGCAGCAGCATTGTGCCGATATTTGTCTGCGGCTAGGTATACCTTTTACTGCTGTAAAAGTAAGTGTTGAAAATACGGGGCGTGGCCTAGAGGACGCAGCGCGTAATGCGCGCTATTCGGTATTTGAGCAGCATCTCAAGCAGGGTGACTATTTGCTAACTGCGCATCATGCGGATGATCAAACTGAAACTCTGTTGCTGCGTTTAATGCGTGGTGCCGGCCCGCGTGGTTTGGCTGCCATGGAGCAGTCGCGTTTGCTAGGGCAGGGTATTTTGTATCGCCCCCTGTTAACTTTTACCCGTGCCGAGCTGGAAGCTTACGCTCATTGCCATGAACTTAGCTGGGTGAACGACGAAAGTAATAGCGATGATCATTACGACCGCAATTATCTCCGCAATCAAGTGATGCCTTTGCTGCGTCAACGTTGGCCAGTATTTGCGCAAAAATGGCAGCAAACGGCTGAGCTCTGCGCGGCTAACGAGGCCTTAATGGAAGAGCTGGCAGGGCAGGATTTGCTATTGGCTGATTTCCGGGAAGAATTCATTGGTACTAGTATTACTCTCGCCTGGCTCATAGGTTTGTCAATTGCACGTCGTCAGAATCTCCTGAGAGCCTGGCTGCGCGGGCAGGGCTTGGCTATCCCAGAACAGCAACATTTAGCGCAAATCGAAACCCAAGTTATTTCCGGCAGGCAAGATGCCAAAACGCAGGTGAGTTGGGGCGATGTGTCGCTACGAGTTTATCGCGGGCGAGTATACGCATTACCAATGGTAGATTTGCCGGCGAGTGGCGAGCTGCAATTTATTGTGAGTAAGCTAGTTGATAAACCTTTGTTAAAACAGGATTTGCCTAATCTGCATATCTGCTTCCGGCGCGGGGGCGAACGTTGTCGCCCTGCTGGCAGGGCCCACTCGCAAACGTTGAAACATCTATTGCAGGACTATGGGGTAGCCCCATGGCTGCGCGAATCCTTACCGCTTATTTATAGCAATGATGATTTGGTGGCGGTCAGCGATTTGTGGATTTGTGAAGGTTATACCG
Source organism: Gammaproteobacteria bacterium (assembly GCA_043745725.1). Classification (GTDB taxonomy): domain Bacteria; phylum Pseudomonadota; class Gammaproteobacteria; order Pseudomonadales; family Cellvibrionaceae; genus Cellvibrio. Next base: position 9,442 of record JAYTSJ010000274.1, read on the forward strand.
CGGAAGAAAGTGGCTATAGTTTGAAATACGAACGAAAAGCTAAATGACTTACCGGATTATCCAGCTTTTTATTGAGCCGATAGGGGGCTTTCTGTTACCCTAGCGCCCCGTCCTATTAGATAAATCCATTGCCTCCTTTAGAGTGCTATTTCGGTTGTTTATCTCACATCGCTTCATTTAATTAATCGCGTTATCGCAGTTTTCAATTATCAAGTTCTTATTTAAAAGTAACTCTTTATTAAAGTAATTAAGGTTCTCAATGACACGATATATATTCGTAACTGGCGGTGTTGTTTCCTCTTTGGGCAAAGGCATTGCGTCGGCATCACTCGCCGCTATCCTTGAATCCCGTGGTCTGAAAGTGACCATCATGAAACTTGACCCTTACATCAATGTCGATCCTGGCACTATGAGCCCGTTCCAACACGGCGAAGTTTTTGTGACCGAAGATGGCGCTGAAACAGATTTGGATTTAGGTCATTACGAGCGTTTTATTCGCACAAAAATGACGCGTCGCAATAACTTTACCACCGGCCGCGTGTATGAAACCGTATTACGCAAAGAGCGCCGCGGTGATTATTTGGGCGGTACTGTACAAGTTATTCCGCATATTACCGACGAAATTAAACGTCGTATTCTTGAAGGTGGCCGCGATGTTGATGTGGCACTGGTAGAGATTGGCGGCACTGTTGGCGATATTGAATCGCAACCTTTTTTAGAAGCCGTGCGTCAGCTCAAAGTAGAAATGGGTTCACGCGCTTTGTTAATTCATCTCACCCTCGTGCCCTATATTGCAACAGCCGGCGAAACTAAAACCAAACCAACCCAACATTCGGTAAAAGAATTGCGTTCTATTGGGTTGCAACCGGATATTTTATTGTGTCGCTCTGAGCGATTGGTTGATGAAGAATCGCGTCGCAAAATTTCGTTGTTTACTAACGTTGCCGAACGCGCCGTTGTGCCATTACCAGATGCAGAAACTATTTACTCAATTCCGCGCTTGTTACAAAGTTATGGTTTGGATCAAATCGTTGTCGAGCTATTAGGTTTGCAATGCCATGAAGCTGACCTGAGTGAATGGGATAACGTAGTGCAAAGAAAATTAAATCCAAAATATTCCATTACCATTTCCATGGTAGGGAAATATATGGATTTGCTCGATGCTTATAAATCGTTAATTGAAGCTATCACGCACGCAGGTATTCACACTCACACCAAAGTGAATATGAATTATATTGATGCCGAACGTGTAGAAAAAGAAGGCATTGATATCTTGAAAGGTTCCGATGCTATTTTGGTTCCCGGTGGTTTCGGTGAGCGCGGTGTTGAAGGTAAATTAATGGCGGTGCAATACGCCCGTGAAAATAAAGTGCCCTATCTTGGTATTTGTTTAGGCATGCAATCTGTAGTGATTGAATTTGCGCGCAATGTTCTGGGTTTGAAAGGTGCGAATTCCACGGAGTTCGACAAAAATACTCCGCATCCTGTGATTGGTTTAATTTCGGAATGGATTGGCACTGATGGCGTGATAGAAAAGCGCGATGAATCTTCCGATCTTGGTGGCACTATGCGCTTAGGCGCTCAAGAATGTCGTTTAGTGAGCGATTCAAAAGCACGCGAAATTTACGGTGCTGATGTTATTGTTGAACGTCATCGTCATAGGTATGAAGTTAACAATAATTATGTTGATCAATTGCAAAAAGCGGGTTTAAAAATTGGCGGCTGGTCAGCAGACGATACCTTGGTAGAAGTGGTTGAATTAGAAAATCACCCTTGGTTTGTTGCCTGTCAATTCCATCCGGAATTTACCTCCACTCCGCGCGATGGTCATCCGTTGTTTACTGCCTTTGTTTCTGCTGCACTCGCTAATAAGAAGTAAGCGTGTAAGAAAAAATAATTCGTATGGGCGAGTGCGCGAAGCAAGCAACGCCTCCTGCATGAAATGGTTAAGAGAAATATTGTGACTGAAAAAATTGTAAATATTGGTAATATAAAAACAAGTAATTCTCTGCCGTTTGTTTTATTCGGTGGAATTAATGTACTTGAATCGCGCGATATGGCAATGAAATGTGCGGAAGCGTATGTAAAAGTTACGCAAAAACTTGGTATACCTTATGTATTCAAGGCGTCGTTTGATAAGGCTAATCGTTCATCCATTCATTCTTACCGTGGCCCTGGTATGGAAGAAGGTTTGAAAATTTTTCAAGAAATTAAACAAACTTTTAATATTCCGGTCATTACCGATGTGCACGAAATTTATCAATGTAAACCCGTTGCAGAGATATGTGATGTGATTCAGTTGCCGGCGTTCCTTGCGCGGCAAACTGATTTAGTTATTGCTATGGCTGCAACCGGTGCAGTCATCAATATCAAAAAACCACAATTCCTCAGCCCCGGACAAATGAAAAATATCGTAGAAAAGTTTCACGAATGTGGCAATGATAAAATTATTCTTTGCGATCGTGGCAGCAATTTTGGCTACGATAATTTAGTGGTAGATATGCTCGGCTTTCGCACTATGCGTGAAGTGAGTGGCAATGCCCCCGTCATTTTTGATGTGACTCATTCACTACAGTGCCGCGACCCTATGGGCAGCGCTTCCAGCGGTCGTCGCCATCAAGTGGCTGAATTGGCGCGAGCAGGTATGGCGGTTGGTTTGGCTGGATTATTTTTAGAGGCGCATCCTGATCCCGATAATGCCAAGTGTGATGGCCCAAGCGCCTTACCACTCGATAAATTAGAACCCTTTTTATTACAAATGAAAGCCATTGATGATGTGGTGAAAAATTTTCCCGCATTGAACATTACCTAAATTGAACATTAACTAAATAGTAATTACATTTTTAAATTTTTTTGGAGAAGTTGTATGACTAAGATCGTTGATATTAAAGCTTTTGAAGTATTGGATAGCCGCGGTAATCCAACCGTTATGGCAGAAGTTATTTTGGCTTGTGGTGCTGTAGGTTCTTCTTGCGCTCCATCGGGTGCCTCTACCGGTTCACGCGAAGCTCTGGAATTGCGTGATGGCGATAAAACACGCTACATGGGTAAAGGTGTTTTGAAAGCGGTTAACAATATCAATACGACTATCAAAAGTTTATTGCTAGGAATGGATGCACTTGATCAACGCGCGCTTGATAATGCCATGATCAAAGCTGATGGCACTGATAACAAAGCGGTACTTGGTGCCAACGCAATTCTTGCAGTGTCTTTGTCAGCGGCAAAAGCAGCTGCGATTGCAAAAAAAGTTCCACTCTATGCACACATCGCTGATTTGAACGGTACCCCCGGTAAATATTCAATGCCAGTTCCAATGATGAACATTATCAACGGTGGCGAGCATGCTGACAATAACGTCGACATCCAGGAATTTATGGTGCAGCCAGTAGGCGCAAAAACGTTTGCAGAAGCTTTGCGTATGGGCGCAGAAATTTTCCACACCTTGAAGAAAATTCTGCACGATCAAGGCTTGAGCACATCAGTAGGTGATGAAGGTGGTTTTGCACCAAACTTGCCATCAAACGAAGATGCATTGAAAATTATTTCTGTAGCAGTTGCAAAAGCGGGTTACAAGTTGGGCGACAACGTAACGCTCGCGTTGGATTGCGCTGCAACTGAATTTTACAAAGATGGCAAGTACGATTTGGCTGGTGAAGGCCGTGTATTCACCACTAATGAATTCTCTGATTATCTGGCTGATCTCGCTGCTAAATATCCAATCATCTCTATTGAAGATGGTAAAGACGAAAGCGATTGGGCTGGCTGGGCGGATTTGACTACAAAAATTGGTCACAAAATTCAATTAGTCGGTGACGATTTATTTGTAACCAACACCAAAATTTTGAAAGAAGGCATCGACAAAAAAATCGCTAACTCTATTCTGATTAAATTCAATCAAATCGGTTCTTTGTCTGAAACTTTAGATGCGATTAAAATGGCACAAGCAGCGGGTTACACTGCAGTAATTTCTCACCGCTCTGGTGAAACTGAAGATACCACTATTGCTGATCTTGCTGTTGCTACCGCTGCTGGTCAAATTAAAACCGGCTCATTGTGTCGTTCAGATCGGGTTTCTAAATATAACCGTTTGTTGCGCATTGAAGCTGAATTAGGCGCAGCTGCACCTTACAAAGGTCGCGCTGAATTTAAAGCTTAATTTTTTTGCTTTGATATGAGTAATAAGGGCCGCTTTGTCGGCCCCTATTTTTTAAATTTCAATTATTTAATAAATACTGATATGAGATGGTTACTAGCGGTTTTGCTGATACTGTTAATTGCACTTCAATATCGCTTATGGCGCGGTGAAGGAAGTTTTTCCCAATCGACAAAATTAGAGCGGGACATTATGCAGCAACAAGCTGAAAATGATCGTATGCGTGAGCGCAATCGCATTTTAGAAGTTGAAGTGGAAGATTTGAAAGGCGGTGCGGATAGTGTAGAGGAGCGCGCACGCAACGACATAGGCATGATTAAAAAAGATGAAACATTTTTTATGATTCCCGCCAAAAAGAAAGCAGAGCAAAAATAATTATTAAAAAAGTGCAGGCTATTATGCAGAAACAACCGCCGCCAATATCAAAGTCATCTTATTGGATCATTGTTCCTGCCGCGGGTATTGGCTCGCGCATGAGTTCGGAAATTCCGAAACAATATTTAATCCTGGGTACAAAAACGGTTATTGAACATACCCTTGAACGTCTACTTAAATTCTCGTTTCTCGCAGGTATTGTAGTCGTAGTATCAAAAGCAGATACGCACTGGAAAAATTTAGCAATCAGTAATCATCCTTTAATCCATGTTGTTGACGGTGGTACTGAGCGAGCTAATTCGGTGTTGAATGGCCTTAATTATCTGCATGAAAAAATGCAGCCGCAGGATTGGGTGTTGGTGCATGATGCAGCGCGCCCTTGCGTTACTCTCAAGAATATTGAAAACCTATGCACAGTGTTGTGTGAAGACGCAGTTGGTGGGATTTTAGCAGTACCGGTTAGTGATACTCTTAAGCAAGTTACTCTCAATCATATTGATATGCATCAATCAATTTCAAACACGCTTGATCGTCGCTCATTATGGCAAGCACAAACGCCACAGTTATTTCGTTACGAGTTATTGCGTGATTGTTTGTCGCTAACCATTGCGCGCCATGAAAATATTACTGATGAAGCTTCGGCGTTAGAGCTTTGCGGTTATTCACCCAAGGTAGTGGAAGGCCGCAGTGATAATATTAAAATCACTCGTCCGGATGATTTTCTGTTAGCTACTTTTATTTTGCAAGAACAAGAAAAGAATATGCAGGTACAGGAGAATAATTCATGAGAATTGGCCATGGTTATGATGTTCATGCGTTTGGTGATGGCGATAAAATTGTGATTGGCGGCGCGGTAATTCCACACTCGCGTGGTTTGATTGCGCACTCTGATGGAGATGTTTTATTGCACGCACTCTGCGACGCCCTTTTGGGAGCTGCTGCGCTAGGTGATATAGGCAAACATTTTCCGGATACTGACATGCAATATCGCAATGTTGACAGTCGTTCGCTGTTGCGTATGGTGTATACCAAAGTCAAAACCAAAGGTTGGGTATTAGAAAATGCCGATATGACGATTGTTGCGCAAGCACCGCGGATGGCAACTTATATTCCCTACATGGTTGAAAATATTGCTGCAGACTTACAAAGCATTCCCGATCAAATCAATGTCAAAGCAACCACCACGGAGCGTTTAGGTTTTACGGGACGCGAAGAAGGGATTGCAGCCTATGCCGTTGTTTTATTGAAAGCAGTTTAAATTTTTTTTACCAATATTAGTTATTATTTTCCTTATCTTTTTCTATCAATAAAATTGGAATTTATGTCACCTATATTTTCATTAGATTTTCCTTATGCCTATGGGCGACCCGATGCAACTGCTGACTTTCGTGTCGAACCCGAAGATTTTCAGGTTTATGAACATTTGGGTTTTGAACCTTGTGGCGAAGGACAGCATGTTTATTTACAAGTGAGTAAACGCGGTGAAAATACTGCCTGGGTTGCTGAAAAAATCGCGGCCCTGGCCAAGGTTTTAGTGATGGATGTTGGTTATTGTGGCCGTAAAGATCGCCACGCGGTTACCACACAATGGTTTAGTGTTTATTTGCCAAAAGTGGATATTGAACCGCATTGGCTGGCACTGAATTCTGATTCTATTCAAGTTCTGCAAGTGAGCCGCCATCAACATAAGTTGCGCCGTGGCGATCATGAGTCCAATCAGTTTGTTATTCGCTTACGCAATTTAATCCTTATCAACAAGTCTGCATTCGAAAAAAAAATTGATCAGATATTAGCGCAGGGTGTCCCCAATTATTTTGGCGAGCAACGCTTTGGCCGCAATGCCAATAATTTGCCCGAGGCTCACGCCTTGTTAGTGGAAGGAAAGCGTACTCGCGATAAGCAAAAGCGCGGACTATTTTTATCGGCTGCACGCTCTTATCTTTTTAATCAGGTGTTGGCTGCGCGTGTATTGGTAGGGAACTGGCAAGTGTTATTAGACGGTGAGCCAGATGCATTGCCCAGCGCGCCACTTTGGGGACGCGGCCGTTCTGCCGCGGCTGGAGTGGCAGCTGAGTTAGAAAAATCTGTTATCGCTCATTGGGCAGAATGGTGTGACGGACTTGAACACGCCGGATTGCAGCAAGAGCGTAGGGCGTTGATGCTAAAGGCAGATTCAGCTTCCTGGCGTTGGTTGGAGCAAGATATCGAATTAAGTTTTGCATTGGGTAGTGGTGAATTTGCAACAACAATATTGCGTGAACTCGCGGTGTTGAACTCGGCGATAAAAACAGAAGATACCCCTGTGTGATATAGTTAGACAGTTTTCTGCTGCTACTATATTTATTAAATCACTAGTGTCCGGTTAAAAACTCAAACAAATTCAATTGGTTATCGTTTTCGTCAAGGGGTTCTGTGTAGTGTGCGTCAGGGATAAGCTGGTTTAACA
>JAYTSJ010000275.1:0-4834 GCA_043745725.1 Gammaproteobacteria bacterium
ATGGGCTGCTGTATTTAGGGTTGGTGGTTTTTTTAAGTTTAATGACTTATGGCTTGCATCAAGAATTAGGAAGCATTTAATTAGGAAGCATTTAATAAATTACATTTGCATGATTCAGATGTGCAGCAGCAATTCTTAATTTAATTTTGTGTGGCATAACGAACAGATTCAATTAATATTGTTAGCGCATCCTCATATGGAGTCGATCTTCCTTCGGCTCGTTAAGAGGGTGTTTCATCATGCAAAAAAATATTGATGTTCATGATTCTTCAAAATTTTTAGATATTCAGCGACTCTTCAAAGAGCTAAGCGCTATTCGCGCGGATATGATTTCCGAAGAGGCTAGAGGTGCTGCTCGTCTTGCCAAAGTTCACCCCAGCCATCAAGCTAGTGCGCGCAATCTGCTTCACTATTTGGCGTTGCGTCGGCGAGATCTCCATCCGTTACAGCTCAGCTTGGCTGAACTTGGGCTTTCCTCTTTCGGGCGGGCTGAGTCGCACGTTTTAGCGGCACTTGATGCCGCTCTCATAGCCTTGCATAGACTTACTAAATCGACCGGGTTACCGTTAGGCAACGTCACGGAAATCAAATTTAGTCAAAGTTGGCTAAATCACAACGAAAGCCGGTTGGGCTCTGTTGGCTCTGAGCGTAGGGTACGCGTAATGGCTCCATATACTTGGCGAAGCCGCTAGCGCCAAGCGTAGTGCACTAATTATTTTTAGTTGGCGATGTTATCGATCTCTGGTCGCTCAAGCGACGCTTCTGCTGGCCACAAAAATATTACCAAGTAATGCTCAAATTTTGTGAGTGTGCCGCAGAAGGAGGTCCTGTGATTTATGTTCCAGGAAATCACGACGAACCGATCAGACATTTTGCGGCAATATTGGATAGAAAACTGCACCGCACTTGTAGAGGATTATCAAGGAACCATGCGTTTAGTTCACTACAGCGATCGCCTGCATTGGCATGAAGAAATTTTAGCTACGAAATCAGATAATCACTCCTAGCGAAAAACAATTAAGGCGCCAGCTGTATAGGTAATGGATTTAAGAAGTGTCGCGTGCTACAAACTGAATAATTCCTTAAATCTCACCGAATGTCTCCGCGATACATCTATTTCATTGCCTACCTTTAGTTGTAACCGATAGCCGCTATTACCCCAAGACTCGACAGATTTGATCGCATCGATGTTAACAATATGTTGGCGATTAGCTCGGAAAAAATGTTTTCCTGGTAATCGTCTTTCTAATTTGCTCATGGCGCGATAGATCATCGCTTTATTGTTGCCCCAATAAACTTGTGTGTAGTTTCCATAACTTTCAAAATAACAAATGTCCTTTAAATATACCCAATGGCAATTATTTCCCTCACGCAATAACACGTTACTATCAATATCCAACGGCGACAGATTTTCACTTGTATCCTCAGCTCCATCTGTAAACAAAGTAAGTCGATCAACTGCCGCTTGTAAGCGAGTAGCAGAAATAGGTTTCAGCAAATAATCCACTGTCGTAAACTCAAATGAGCGCAATGCATATTCTTCATGGGCAGTAATAAAAATAACCTTGGGTTCATAATCAAGTTCTTCCAACAATTGAAATCCATTTTTTCCTGGCATATTAATATCAAGAAATAATAACTCAGGCCGCTCGGTAAGAATCAAAGGTAACGCATCTCTTGGGTTGCCAGCTTCACCGCATAATTGAATAGATTCATGGGATGCAAGCAAATCCTTAAGTTCTTCTCTGGCCATTCGAGAGTCTTCAACAATAAATGCTTTCATAAAGAATACTCCAGTGGCAAAGTTAACTCAGCGATAACATTAGGCTGAACTTCAACGAGACTAAAGTCCGCCTCTTGGCCGTATAACAGCAGCAAGCGTTCGCTAATATTTTTTAGGCCAACACCAAATCCAGCTGTCTTCGATTGGATTGAAAGCTCGCCCGTATTAACCAATCGACACATTAATTGTTGTTTTTTTTGAGTGATGGTTAAGTGTAGCACCCCGCCATCTGGCAACTGGCTTATGCCATGTTTAATCGCATTTTCAAGTAATATCTGCAACATCATCGGAGGAATCAGTGCTCGATTTGTGCTCGGATCAATGTCCTCCTCATATTGCAATCTTTCTTCAAATTGAATTTTCGACAAGGTTATATAGTTTCTAAGTAATGCAAGCTCTTCAGATATTAATACTTTTTCGGATGTGGTTTTAGCGATAGGGTTTCGCAACATATCAGATAACACGAGCAGAGCTTCCCTGGAACGCTCGGCATCCTTTTTAATTAAATAGCGGATATTATTAACTGCATTAAAAATAAAATGAGGGTTAAGCTTTCCGACAAGTGCATTTAATTGCAATTGTTTAATATTGTTTTCCAGCTGAAGCTGCTTCAGCTTAGCATTCACTTTTTCACGCTGCGATACGGAAATTTCATAAGCAAGTATCCACAACAAAAAAGATATCATACAAAAAACAAAAGCATACAAAAAGTGGTAGGTGTTGGTTACAAAATACGCATAACGAAAAGGTTCAGTCTCGCCCAACATAAGATAAATATAAATATTATTGCAAAACCAAACAACACAGGATTGCATAATGCCCAGCACACAAGAGATCGACAGTAATCCAACAGCAAGGGAAATAAAAGTAGAGTGCTCCGTATAGTGGTTGCGCAAGATTGAGCGAATCATGCCCCCCATAAAAACACCGCTGATAAAAAATGATATGGAAAATGCAGCGGGTATTGTCGGCGCAACACTGCTCAATCCAAATATATCAGAAAAATAAAGGCATGCCCCTACTACAAACCAACCATTCACGTTGTAAGCCCAAAACAACAAGGAATGATTGAAATCAATTTTCGAAGCATCTGAAGATGCTTGTAACTTTTTAGTCGCCAGAAGTCGTAAATACATCAAAAATAAACCGATAATACAAATTTCCCGACATGCGGCATGCAATGGGCCACTAAGATCGCCTGCTGATCGCCATATACCATCTGACCCGCCCAAAAGAACATACAATAATGTTTTAGGTTGATCCGAATGATAACCCGTCAATCCGAAGCGAATCGCCCGAAAAACAATATTGCCAACAACAATTTCCAGAACCCCGAGACAAAAAACTAACATAAATATTGTGGGCAATAGCGGAATTAATCGTGATCCCAAAAAAAATTCTCGCGGCTTTATTAGCAAAATAGCGCGCGCAAAAACGATGACAAGAGCTAAGTGAGTTAAAACATAGAGTAATAATAGAAAGTCATACTGGCGTGACCATGCGATCGAAGAAAGAGCTATGTCCAATATTTTTACGGTCAGCAACGCTAAAATCGCTACCACTACATCCCTGGCAACAAGATCACGAGGAAAAATATTTTTCCGCTCATATTGAATGTAAACATAAAGTAATAGCCAAACGAGAATGACACAAAGCCGGTCGAAAAATGCATTGGTTACAATGCCGCATTGGAAAAATTCTGGGGGCGGGCTATCCTGTGAGCAGGTTACCGGCATTAGAACAATAAGCTCTAAATAATGAATAATCGTATCGGCTGCAGAAAATGCAATTGCAAGTAAACATATGAGTGGAATTTTTTTAACCGGATGGTAGTCAAACCATCGCCTTTCGATAGCAATTACTCTAAGTACGCAACAATACACAACCCCCAAGAGAACTGTATAGGTAATATTATTCATATGCCCAGCGAAAGCACCTTGATACATGGCCTCAATAACGGAATGTATGACCGCAAAAGCAAGCCATGCACACAGATTGAATATCCAAAATGCTTTCGAGGAAAAATATATCTGGTTCCACCGGCGGAAGCTATCTACAACTTTCATTTTTTTAGCCTAGCTTAGGGGCTCAATCAAATTCATGTTGACTCAGGTTAGCATTAATTAGCTCGTCATCCAAAAAGTAGTTGCCGTTTTGCCATTCAAACTTCAAAAACCCCCACTGGCTTACTTATCTTTCCACTGGACATAAAACTTCCGCGCGGAACATTCAATTCGGTACACTGACGTTAAATACTACTTCCACTTGGGCTGTTAACTGTTGTCAAATAAATCGCACATTAATTGGAATGAGGAAGAGATTTGATCGCGCGAGGTTTCGATGTGAGTTATTGTCTTTATCTAGTGTTGAAATTTGGGTCAATGAATACATTATTAACACTTAGGCTTCGGTGCAGTCGTTAGAAACTAAAAGAATAGTAACTAATCCGATAGCGAAAATTCAGCAAGGAAAATATTGTGAAAAAAATTTTTATTATTTGTTTAGCGGCATTAATATTCAGTGCGTGCGGTGGTGGTAATAATTCGAAAAATCCCGTCAGCACTTCGAGTCAACCAACAAGTAGTTCTACAGAAAGCAGTGCAGCAAGCTCAGTTGCCAATAACTGGGCGCTGGTCTGGAGCGACGAATTTGATGGCGACAGTCTCGACACCGCCAAGTGGAGCTATGTACAAGATTGTTTAGTAGCAAATGAGTTGGAGTGCTATACAAATCGCCCGGAGAATGTGTCTGTTTCCGATGGTAAACTTCATATCACCGCGCGCAAGGAAACTTTTACTGGCCCCATTTGGTTGGATGAAAGTAACACAACTACACAAGAGCGCACCTCTGGTCGAATTACGAGTTTATCGGGTAAATGGACTTACGGCAGGGTTGAAGTGAAAGCAAAAATGCCACAAGGAAAAGGGCTAGGCGCTGCAATTTGGATGTTCCCTGCCTCGATAGATGAAGCCCACGGCCCAAAATATGGCGATTGGCCAGGCTCTGGCGAGATTGATGTTCTTGAAGTGTTTTCACCCAACACTGGCGGCA
>JAYTSJ010000276.1:0-6779 GCA_043745725.1 Gammaproteobacteria bacterium
GGTATTGTGTTAATGATCAGTGCTGATTTTGGTTTGCGAATGATGCGCGCATGGTTTGTCGATTTAGCCGCGAGCCGTACCGACATCACTTTGTCGGCCACTATTATGGAGCGTGTGTTAGGTTTAAAATTATCCGAGCGACCAAACTCTGTCGGCTCATTTGCAGCGAGCTTGCAATCGTTTGAATCCATTCGCAGTTTTATCAGTTCAGCCACGGTGTTGGCCTTTGTCGATTTGCCATTTGTTTTATTATTTACACTGGTTATTTTATTAATCTCGTGGCCTTTAGTATTTCCTATTTTGGTTGGTGTTATTTTAGTTTTTATTTATGCCGCAGCTGTGCAGCATAAAATGCATGACCTGTCTGAAAGTAGTATGCAAGCGAGTGCGCAGCGCAATGCTATTTTAGTGGAAAGTTTGCAGGGGCTTGAAACGCTAAAAACATTAGGTGCAGAAGGGCGCATGCAATCGCTCTGGGAAAAAACCACGCTGGTGTTGTCGCGCACTTCGGTAAAAATGCGCATGCTCTCCGGGTCGGTAGGTGCGGGAACATCCTGGATCCAGCAAGTTGTTTCTGTAGTCATTATTATTGTGGGTGTTTATCAAATTATTGATGGCCATTTAACCCAGGGCGGATTAATCGCATCTTATATGTTGTCGGCGCGGGTGATGGGGCCTATCAGTCAAACGGCTGCATTATTGATGCAGTATCATCATGCGGCAACAGCACTGAAAAATTTAGAAATTATTATGAATAAACCCATTGAGCGACCAGTGGGTGCTAATTGGATTGGTCGCACACGATTGCAAGGTGGTATTGAATTTAAACAAGTGAGTTTTAAATACCCGAACGATGACCGTGAAGTATTGCGCAATGTGTCGTTCAAAATTAACCCCGGTGAGCACGTGGCAATTTTAGGCCGCAATGGTTCAGGAAAAACTACCCTGGAAAAAATGGTTGCTGGTTTGTACGACCCGTCGGCGGGAACAGTATTAATTGATAGCATTGATATGCATCAATTAGACCCAGCGGAGTTGCGTCGTAATATTGGTTATGTATCACAAGATGTGAATTTATTTTTTGGCAGCTTGCGTGAAAATATTGCCATGAGTGCACCGGATGTGAGTGACGAAGTTTTATTAGAAGTTGTGCGTATAAGTGGGTTGTCAGATTTTGTTAATCAACATCCGGCGGGTTTAGCCATGCCGGTGGGTGAACATGGGCAGTTATTATCCGGTGGTCAACGGCAAAGTGTGACGATTGCACGTGCATTATTAAATGATCCATCCATTTTATTATTTGATGAGCCAACTGGTTCTATGGATCATTCCAGCGAAGAAGAATTTAAACGCAATATCAGCCAATTTACGCAGGGTAAAACTTTATTGGTCATTACCCATCGTACTTCATTGTTAGAATTGGTAGACCGAATTATTGTTGTCGACGCTGGTAAAATTGTTGCCGATGGCCCTAAAGAACAAGTGGTTGAAGCTTTGCGTCAAGGGCGTATTGGGAGGGCAGTGTAATGACAACATCGCGCTCACAATATTATTTTCACAAAGTTGGCCAATGGTTGGAAAAAATAGGTATTCCTGCCAGTGCTTTTATCGACAAAATATATCAGCGCTGGCTAGCACCCATCAATGAGCAAACACATGATTGGCTGGATGATGCAGATTGGGCGCAAGTGCAACAAGAACCTTTGCGTGCTCGTGCACTGTTGTATGGTGTAGCGATTGTGTTATGTATTTTATTAATGTGGGCAGCCTTGGCAAAAGTTGATGAAGTAGCGCGTGGCGAAGGACGTGTTATTCCCTCGCAACAATTGCAGGTTATTCAATCTTATGATGGTGGTGTGGTTGAAGAAATTTTAGTGCACGAAGGGCAGGAGGTTAATAAAGGCGATTTATTATTGCGTATAGATTCGACCCGTTTTGTTTCTACCTTTCGTGAAAATCGAGCTGAGTTTTTATCGTTGCAAGCGCGATCTGCTCGTTTGGTGGCATTAACGACTCATGCACCTTTTGTATTGCCTGATGAATTAATGAAAGCAGCCCCCGACATTGCTGAACATGAGCGCACGCTTTATGAATCCAATCGTAAAGAATTGGAAGAGCAAATAAATATTGCTACGAGTCAATTGGAACAACGCGAACAAGAGCTGCGCGAAGTGCGTGCCAAGCTGGTGCAGGTTACGCGCACATTAGAGTTGGCGAACCAGGAGTTGACTGTAACAAAACCTTTGCTTACCAGTGGCGCTGTATCTGAAGTAGAAATTTTACGTTTGGAAGGCACAGTATCAAATGCGCAGGGCGCACGTCAGCAAACGTTGGCACAAGAGCAACGTTTGCAATCGGCAGTTGAAGAGTCACAAGGTAAATTGCGCGAAGTGGAATTGATGGAAAGTAATAAGTGGCGTGCAGAATTATCTGAAACTCTGGCCAAATTATCGAGCCTGAGTGAAACTAGTACTGGCTTGGCCGACAAAATAAAATTTGCTGAAATTCGCGCGCCGGTTCATGGCACCGTGCAACGTTTGTATACCAATACCGTGGGCGGTGTTGTACAGCCTGGGCATGAAGTTGTAGAAATTATTCCGCTGGACGATGCTTTGTTAATTGAAGCTAAAGTTGCTCCTAAAGATATTGCTTTTTTACATCCCGGCCAGAAGGCAATTGTAAAATTTACCGCTTATGATTTTGCAATTTATGGAGGCTTGACGGGTACGCTCGAGCATATAAGTGCAGATACCATGAAGGATGACAAAGAAAATGTATTTTATTTAGTGCGCGTAAAAACCGATCGTTCAGGTTTTGATGCGTCGCTGCCGATTATTCCTGGCATGACTACGCAAGTGGATATATTGACCGGTAAAAAAACTGTTCTCTCGTATTTATTAAAGCCTGTATTGCGGGCCAAACAAAATGCCTTGACTGAGCGATGATGCAAGATATTTTTCTAACACAAGCAAATGTTATATCGCCGCGTTGGCAGCAAACATTTCCTCACGCGAAAATTATAGTGCGTATAGATGAATTGCCATCTGACTTTACGGACATAATGCTATGGGTTCTTTTAGCCGATGTATCCTTACTAAAAAATATTACTGCATGGGCAGTAGCCGGCGCGCGTGTTGTGGTGCTCACTAAAATAGAAAATCCAATTCAAGCGAAACAAGTGATGGAATTAGGTGCCCATGGATATTTACATTATTTAGCAGCGGGACAAATATTAGCGCAAGTAAGCCAGGTCGTGCAGCTAGGTGGTTTATGGTTGGGCGCAGATTTAATTCGCCAATTAGTATTTTCTACCGCAAATACTCTGCAAGTACCTCATACAACACAAACAAGACCTTTATTACATATACTGACCCTGCGTGAAAAATCTGTTGCCGAAGCCGTTGCTTCCGGTAAAACCAATAAAGAAGTCGCACGCGATTTAGACATTACCGAACGCACTGTGAAAGCACATTTAAGTGCAGTATTTGAAAAATTAAATGTGCGCGATCGGTTACAGTTGGTATTGGTGATGTCGGGCAAGTAACTATTAATATCAGGAAAGTAACTGTTAATATCTGGAGAGTAACTGTTAATGCCTAGAAACTAACTATTATTGCGCTCTGCCTTTTCTCCCTCATTCCATTGCTTATTGTCCTTCAGTCCAATAGCTATCTCCCGTCATCTCTCTACAATGCCTCTATATTTAAAAATCCTTTTTTAATTTTCCACCATCCTCATTGGAGTTTTTATGGCCACTTCTATAGCCACTGTTGCATCACTTGAAGGTCAAGCTTGGGCGAAATCTGCGGATGGCAGCTTGCGTGTTTTGAACGTGGGTGACAGCGTGGCTCCTGATGAAGTGGTTGTTACTGCAACGGGTGCCCATATTGAGCTTGATTTTGGTGATGGTCACCCTGTGAACATAGCGGGTGGCCAAGAAGTATTGATGAGCAAGGATATATGGACAGATTTAGCCGCCGATAAACAGGATGCCGCGGTGCAAGATGCCTCAGTGCAGGAAGCTCTTACGGTTTTAAATAGCGGTGGTGATTTGACAACCATACTTGAAGAAACTGCGGCAGGCGTTATGGGTGGTAGTGGTGGCGATGGACATAGCTTTATACAGTTGACGCGCATTTTGGAACATACATCTCCAGAAGTGTTTAATGTTAGTTTTACCAGTGCTGCTAATAATAATGTCACTCTGGTTAACGATGCTCTTGCCGTAAATCATGCGCCTTTGCTTAGTGCGCAAATTTTCAGTGTGGATGAAGATACTCATCTCGGCGGCCAAATAATCGCGACGGATATTGAAAATGATGTGCTGAGTTTTAGTGTTGTCGGCCAGCCAGCCAATGGCATGATTACGCTTGATACCACCACTGGCACTTTTGTTTACTCCCCGAATGCGAATTACAATGGCGCCGACAGTTTTGATGTTAGCGTTACTGATACCCACGGCAATGTGACCACCAGTACTATTTCACTGACGGTCAATTCAGTTAACGACGCGCCAGTTTCTGATGATCAAATGGTGATGGCAGTAGAAGATACTGTGCTGACTGGCCATGTAACGGCGGCTGATATTGAAGGCGATACGCTTAGCTTCAGTCTCACTACAGTCGCGGCTAACGGCACAGTCGTGGTAAATCCAGCAACAGGCGCGTTTGTTTATATCCCGAATGCCAACTACAACGGCAGTGATAGCTTTGTAGTTACCATATCAGATGGTCACGGTGGCATAACTACCAGCACGGTTGCTGTGGGAGTAGCATCGGTTAATGATTTGCCGGTTACTGCTCATCAACTCCTTACTACTGCAGAAGCTGTCCCTCTCGCTGGAAAAGTCGTCGCCACTGATGTGGATGGCGATGCTCTTAGTTACAGCCTGAGCACAGCTGCCATTCACGGAGTAGTAACGGTTAACCCAACGACTGGAGAGTTTGTTTACACACCTAATATTGCTTACAACGGCAATGATAATTTTGAGGTTAGCGTTGATGACGGTAAAGGTGGCATCACTACCAGTACCATCTCAGTAGCGGTAACTGCGGTTGATTATCCAGCCGTTGTCAGCACTGGCACTGGCAGTGTTATCGAAGATCTGCAACCGACAGCCAGTGGCACACTGACGGCTACTGACCTGGATAATCCCTCGCTGGCATTTTTTCCCATCACACGATTGGGCGGCAACGGTAGTTTGGTTTTACTAGCTGATGGTAGCTGGACTTACAGCTTGGACTCTCGCTCTAATGTGTTAGCTGAGGGGACAATTAGTACGGAAACTTTTGTCGTCAGGCTGACAGATGGTTCAACAACTCAAATTATTATTGATGTTCACGGAGTTAACGATACTCCTACCACTAACAATCAAAATTTAACAACAGCTGAAGATATCCCGCTTGTGGGGAATGTTATCGCTAAAGACGTGGATAGCGACCTCCTTAGCTATGACCTCACAACTTCTGCTGCTCATGGTTCTGTATCCCTCAACGCCAGTACGGGTGCCTTTGTTTATACACCTACTGCTAACTATAACGGCAGCGATAGCTTTGTAGTCACAGTGACTGACAGTCATGGTGCTACAACGACTAGTACTATTTCTGTGGGTGTTACCTTGGTGGATGATGCTCCTGTAGCTGTGAATGACAGTCTTGCAGCTATCGAAGATACGTCTGTGGTTTACACCGCGGCACAACTCTTGGGTAATGATACGGATATTGATTCCAGCAGCTTAAGTATTGCCAGCGTTACCAGCGGAGCCGGTGGTACAGCAGTATTGAACGGTAACGGAACCGTAACGTTCACTCCCAATGCCAACTTCAATGGCGCCGCGGATTTCACCTACACCACGACTGATGGCAGTTTGACCTCCAACACCGCGACCGTGAGTGTTGCAGTTACAGCCGTTAATGATGCCCCAGTCGCTAACTCCGATGGTTTGGTTGCCACCGAAGATGTACCGGTGATTTACACTGCGGCTCAGCTTCTCGGCAATGATACTGATGTTGACTTGAATACTTTGAGTATCGCCAGTGTTACCAGCGGAGCTGGCGGTATAGCAGTATTGAATCCTGATGGCACAGTGACATTTACGCCGAATGCCAACTTCAATGGTGCTGCGGATTTCACTTACACCACGACCGATGGCAGTTTGACCTCCAATACCGCGACCGTAAGTGTTGCCGTGGCCGCTGTTAATGATGCTCCAATAGCGGTGAATGATAGCCTCGCAGCCACCGAAGATACGCCAGTGATTTACACCGCAGCGCAGCTGCTTGGCAATGATACCGATATTGATTCAAGCAGCTTAAGTATCGCCAGTGTGACTAGTGGAGCTGGTGGCATTGCTGTCCTTAATGGTGACGGCACAGTGACATTTACACCCAACGCTAACTTCAATGGTGCGGCTGACTTCACCTACACCACGACTGATGGCAGTTTGACCTCCAATACCGCGATCGTAAGTGTTGCTGTGGCTGCCGTTAACGATGCCCCGGTTGCGAACCCCGATAGTTTGGCTGCTACCGAAGATACGCCGGTGATTTACACCGCGGCGCAGCTGCTTGGCAACGATACTGATGTTGATTCCAGCAGCTTAAGTATTTCCAGCGTGACTAGTGGCGCTGGGGGCACTGCAGTATTAAATCTTGATGGCACAGTGACATTTACGCCCAACACCAACTTCAATGGCGCCGCGGATTTCACTTATACCACGACCGATGGCAGTTTGATCTCCAATACTGCGACAGTGAGTGTTGCTGTTGCCGCCGTTAATG
>JAYTSJ010000277.1:0-19439 GCA_043745725.1 Gammaproteobacteria bacterium
GTGAATTCACAACCTGATAGCTTGTGGCCAGCAATGGCTGCGCGGCCATCATTTGCTGAACGACTATCAACACTGATACGCCCTTTTAATTCAGCGACACGATCAGCGACCATATCTAAACCTATACCGCGGCCGGATGTTTGGCTAACTTTATCGCGGGTAGAAAAGCCGGCGGTAAAAATTAATTGTTTCAACCACAACTCAATAACTTCTTCATTAGCATTCACTGGCGCCGTTAATGATAACTCTAAGGCTTTGGTTGCAATGCGATCATGGTTCAAACCTGAGCCATCATCAGCTACCTGAATTAAAATAGATTGGCCTTGTGCGCGAAAACGCAGCTCTACAATACCCTCAGCAGATTTTCCCTGAGCAAGACGTTGCTGTGCATCCTCAATACCGTGATCAACGGCATTGCGCAATAAATGCATCAACGGATCAATCAAGTCATGTAACACTCGGCTATCAATCATGGTATCGCCGCCAACAACTATCAGCCGCGCATTTTTTCCCGTTAACCGACAAGCCTGGCGGACACAACGCTGGAACCTCGGCTCCATAGTATTAGCAGGAACCATGCGCATCTCTAATAAATGATTTTGGCTTTCACGATTGGTAACCTGCTGTTCGTAGGTAAGATCTTCAAGCTTGCGCAACTGCCCATGGGTTTGCTGAATTGCATCGCGCGTATCTATGGCAAATTCTTGTAATTGATGGAAAAAACTGTGTAATTCATTGTAACGATCTAACTCCAGCGGATCTAAACCATCTTCATTTTTTGTGCGCATACGATTATTAAACAATTCGCGCACTTCAATTAAATGACCAAACTCCTCCGTTAAATTGGTAAGCTTATGATGCAACTGGCCGATATGGAGCATTTGCTGCTTTACATCCTGCACTTGCGTTTGCAGGCGATTTGTTGCGATAGCACTTTCACCAGCCAAGCGTAACAAATCCTTAGCCGTTTCTTCTTTAACCCGTAACTGAGTGGCAATAGCCTCTTGTAGATTAGAGGCCTGACTTGCAAGAACTAAAGGTTCCGCAACGAATTCTGTTACTGGCAATTCTGCCACTGGCATTTCTGTTACTGATTGCTCCTCCACATTAAGCGAATTAGTTTTTGCATGAGTGAAAGCTTGCTGATCGTAGCTGGCAATATTTTCAACGAGTATTTCATCATTGAAATCTTCAACTTCTACTTTTACTTCAACCTCAACAGGCAAACCAAATTCACGAATACTATGGTACGCATCCAGCACTTGCTGCATGACTTGCAACTCAAACT
Source organism: Gammaproteobacteria bacterium (assembly GCA_043745725.1). GTDB lineage: Bacteria > Pseudomonadota > Gammaproteobacteria > Pseudomonadales > Cellvibrionaceae > Cellvibrio. The sequence goes on from JAYTSJ010000277.1 coordinate 1,289, forward strand.
CGCCGACTGAATCGCCACTTAATAAATTATCCAACATCGCCGCGAGCGTATCGGACACATCAAGTAATAAATTTTTAAGTGATGATGCTAAAGCACCTTCATGTCGTGAAATTTCTTCCAATAAATCTTCACAATAATGCATGAAATTTGCAAGCCCACCAATACCCACAACATTAGCGGAACCTTTAAGGGTATGTGCAATACGTTGTGCGCTGGCAAGTGCAGCTTTATTCTGCGTACTATTATATTTTTCAATTTGCTCTGCAAAACTACTCACTTGCAAAGGCATTTCTAACATTAATCCTTCAAATAATTCAGGATTTATATCGTCGCTGAAGCGAAGCGAAATTAGAGCGGCATCGGCAATCGTTGGAAGCCGATTAGCAGCATCGTCAGACGCCACAATTTCGGTGGTGGCAAGTTTGTCACAGAGTGCGTGTTGCAGCTCATTTGGTAATGGCAACGGCCATGCATTATCGCTTAAAAATTCAATGATGCCGCTAATGGCAGAGGGTGCAATATTTTCTTCTGTGAGTTGCTGTAAATAATCTAAAAAATAAATAGTCCATGAATCAATCAATAACGCCTGCTCATCAGTAATGGCGTGATCGGCAGCAGCCATTGCTTGAAAATTATCATGCAAGTACTGCCAGGCATCCACCAAGCCAGTAAGACCCATTAGCTCAGCAGCACCCGAAAAATTTCCCGACAATTCTGCCAGCTCGGCTAAACGCTCCCCATCGCAACCAAGTTGTGCGCTGTGATCCATTGAAAAGTCCAACTGTCCTTGTAGTTCGCCAGTGAGAAATTCAAGTAGCTCCTGCTGCTCGCGCGATAAAGATTTTGGATTCATGAAGCTTTTCTCTGGATACAGAACGAATAACTCACCATTCTAATTTTTAGCGATTCCAGTTGTGGCAAAGCACTACGCACTAAGTGCTTGATTACCAATCTGTGGCTGGTTGGCAACAGGCTGCGACTGGTTAGCTACAGGCTGTAGCGGTAACGCAGCTCGTGAATCTAAAAGAAATTCTGGTAACGTAAATATATTTACACGTTCCACCAGCAAACGAGCACATAATTTCAATTCATCAGTTTGCTCGCGCTGTTCTTCTAATTGTTGATGCGTTTTTTCGGTAGATTGAGTAATCATGCCAGCGCGGTCACGCATACGGTTAGCCATGGTCGCTTGGTTGATTGAACTAACGGCAATAGATTTTACATGGTTTACCAATTGGCGAGTCGCAGCCTCTGTTTCATGCATACGCTGACCAGAATCTTCCGCAAGCTTTGTACCCTCTGCCACCTGAGTAATTAACTTATTCATAATATTTACCGTATCGGATGTTTCAACACGAATATTATTTACCATCGCCGAAATTTCTGAAGTTGCACCACGTGCGTTTTCAGCGAGACGTTGCACCTCTTCAGCTACTACAGCAAAACCCTTACCCGCTTCACCCGCGGATGCGGCATGCATACTGGCATTGAGTGCCAAAATATGAGTACGCTCCGCAATAGTATTAATTAAGTTTACGATACTCGTAATTTCCTGCGAGCGATCACCCAAACGTTTAATACGCTTTTCTGTTTCAGAAATGGTGCCACGAATTGTTTGAATGCCTTCTACTGTTTGAATTACTGACTGCTGCGCCTTTAATGTATAGTCAATTGCTGCAGTGGCAATATGGTTTGCACTACGCGCTTCTTTGGCGATATCGCTCATTGCTTTAGCTGATTGATCTAATGCGCTTACTGTTTCAGCAACTTGAATACGCTCTTCCTCCGCCACTACAACCACAATGGCAGATTGCGACTGTAACCTGTCTGAAATTGCATTAATTTTTTCCGAAAATTCTTTTACTTGATACAACGTACGCGCAGTTTCAGAAGTTAATAAGTTCACCGCATCAGAAACAATACCGGTTACATCCGAAGAAACCGGCACTTTAATCGTCAAGTCTTTTTTGGCAATCATTGCCAGGGCGCGAATCAAACCAATAATGGATGTATTGAGCGTTTCATTTTCACGAGACTTCTCAGAAAGTACCTTAATACGCTCATCGAGCAAGCGGTTAAATGCACGCCCCAATGTTCCCAGTTCATCATCAGCTTTAATCGTTACACGAGCACTATCATTCCCACGATTCAACTGTGCAATAATGGATTGCATGTGCCACAGCGGGATAACAATACTGCGATAAATCAGAAATAACCCTAGCGTTGTACCAACCGCAGTAAGAAACATAACCAAGGCAAACATGGTCTGCGCAATATTCAAATCGCCTTGCGCCACAGCAATGCGCTTCACAACACTGGCATCGATGACACTGCGATAATCTTGCAAAGCAGTATTAACATTCGAGACTGATTCGGTTAACTCCAGTTTTAAATTTTCTTTATCAAGAACATTTTTTGCTGTCATTAATTCGGTTACTTTATTAACCTTCTCATCCAATGCGCTCATCGCATTTTTTATTTTGCTTAAGGCATTTGCATTCACATAACGGCGATTCAGAGTACCCAGCTGTGTTACCACTCCATTAATCTGCAACTTACCTGCGAGATAAGACGACAATTGCCCTTCATCACCAGAATCAATATACAAAGGTGTTTCTGTACGAATTTCAACACCGGAACTCAAAGCAGATGAAATTGACTGATCAACGGTTTTTAAATTAGCATTTGCCTCTACAATAATTTTTTCTGACGCAATCTGAGCGTAGTAAGCCACCCCCATCAGTAAAAAACCCGCAACCAACCCAATCATCAAACTACTAATTTTGTGAGAAATTTTAATTCCCGATAACTTATTCATTGCCTAACTCCAGAATTTTCATTCATCGTTGTTGAAGGTTCTTTTGTTCTTCTAACAAAGTGCTTCGGATATAACCATTAAAACAACTTTCATTAAATAGCAGCACTCTCGCTATTAATTACCTTAGCCGCGCCCAAATATGTTTGCTTTTTATCCTGACCAGCCATCGCTACCAACTGTTGACCTAGGTCATCACCACTCAGTAAATTCCATAACTTATCGCCAGAAAAATACAAATGTTTAATCAACGATTTTAACATTGCATTTTCTGGCTTTTGTTCACTACCCAGCTGCTCTCGCATACTCAAAGACATTGAAACGGGTAAGGCATCAATCAACAAACCTACGGCCTTATCAGCCTTACCAATCGAAAAAATAAACTGCTTTTTCGGTTGCGGATATCCAAGCGCCGTGTGTAACTGATAAATTGGGGTTAGAGCACCACGAATATTGCTTAAACCAACCAAAATTTCCGGTGAATTAGGTATAGCTGCAATCGGTGTTTCTATAAAGACGGCACAAAAAAAACTAGCATGAACGATGAAATTATTTTCACCGATAAAAAATGAAAAATATTGCTCCGGCACAGATTCCGGAGCAATATTTTCTTTATTGCTGAGAAACTCTTTATCAAAGGCAAGGTGTTGTAATTTCCCCAGCGCATTAATAAGATTTAATTCAAGCGCATTCTCGTTCATTCTTAAACTCTTTATACCTGTTAAGAATTCTTACAAACGGCGGCCAGATAAAATGAAGCCGCCATGGCCCCATCTATAAAACTCTGCATTGCAACGTAGCATTACAAAGCAGCAATAGTGTCGAGAATTTGATCATGAGTGTAAGGCTTACTAATCATTGCTTTTCCACCTTGCAATTCACCCCACACACGATCTGCGCGTTGGTTCTTGCTGGTGACAAATACTACTGGAATACTAGCAAGGTCTTTATCGCCAACGATGTTACGACAAGCCTCAAATCCATCAACACCCTCCATTACCACATCCATCAATATTACATCTGGACGATATGTTTTTGCTTTATCATAAGCATCCTGACCATTGGTTGCAGTAATAACCTGGTAGCCCGCATCAGAAACAATATCTTTTAAATTCTTTAAATCTACGGGTGAGTCATCTACGATCATAATACGATTCGGTTTCATTGGCTTTTCTCCATGCTTTTGTTAAGGTGCTTTTGAGTAATTTCGGTAAATTCATTGTGATTAATTGGCTTCGTGAGGTAAGTATCACAGCCGGCCAGAACACCTTTTAATTTATCAAAGCTAGAGGATCTACTGGTTAGCATTACCACCGGGGTTTTTTTATTTAGCTTTGATCGACGAATATTTTTACACACACTATAGCCATCCATACCCGGCATCACGACATCTAAAAATATCACATCATACTGTTCTTCTTCGGCCGCTCTAACTGCAGCTTCACCATCTGCCACCAAATTTAATTCAGCATCCATAATGTCAAATTCAATTTTAAGCTGACGCCGTACAGCCAAGCTGTCATCTGCAACCAAAACCCGAATTGCTTTTTGTGTACTGATATCTTGCTGCTGCGCTCGTGTTGTCGCATTAATAGCTTTAATATTTTTAAGCGTGGCCGAACAAGGCTCCAGCTCCGAGCCAATCGCAAATTCCGGATAGTAATGCAGGTGCCTAATCGTATAACTATCCAAAACCTGTAACATCTTAGCGGGATTAATAGGCCAGGATATTATAAATTCAGAACCTGCTTCGGTAGGAATAGGAGTTACATTGCTAATTTTTAATACCGGCTTACGGTCTTTAATGTTGATTGAGCTAGCAATGCCCTGCCAACAACGAACTGCCGTAGGGCTATTCACGTTGACAACCTGAATGTCGGCACCCTTAACCTCTGCCAAATCACTCGCCGAACTATTTTCATCGACGGCAATTAGCTTGTAGCAGCGCTGACGGTAACGAGTAATACTGAAAATTCTACTTAAAATTTTCAGATCAGTTTCGTTTACGCCTATAACGGCGACCACAAACACTTTACTCGATAACTTTACTGGAGAAACCTGAGCGGCCATTTTATGAAAACCCTCGATATGAATATCACAAAAGATAATTTTCTACTAACAACATAGCTAAAGTAACTAATGCAAATGCAATTATGATTACTAAGGTATTATTAAATAACACCAAGACCTTACAGCTGATAAATTCTTAGATTAATTTGGCGCCGAAATCAACAACGCTTAATCTCTCGTGTATTTACTGTAAGTGAGTTTAGATCAGTGCACGATCTCAGCAATGCTTATTTGCAAGCTTAAAAATTCATGTCACGTCAAATCGGTTGGATTAAAAAACATCAATGCAAATTAATGCGACATAAAATAATGGATCAGACGACAATTGATTGAAATTTATTTTTAAATTTTAATAAATATATATTAATTTCATCGAGTTATAAATTATATGATAATAACGCGCTTAACTCTCGTAATTTAATTTTTAAAAATTCATTACATTCGAAAAATGATTTTTTTTAAGAATTTATGATTATTTATTCTATATCAGCATTTAATCTATCAGGAAAGCATTTGAATAACCAGAACGAATACACTAGAATTTAATCAGTATTCACATGCACCTGGCTCCAAGCAAAACCCCGTGCACCATTTCACAGCATCAACAAAGAGGCATTTATTATGGAAATGGAAGCGAGCTATAGCTGGTTCCTCGTGATCTTATCTTTTCTAGTATCTGTATTTGGGTCCTTTACGGGATTACAAATAACAAATGGGATGAAGTCATCCAAAAATGAACCGTCGCTACTATGGATAGCCTTGGCAGCTGTTTCATTAGGTGGCGGCGCGATTTGGACAATGCATTTTATTGGCATGCTCGCCTATCAAATCCCCATGGATATTGGTTACACACCCGGGCTTACTTTTCTCTCCCTGCTAATTGCAATTATTTCGGTCGGCATCGGAATTTATATTGCGGTTACTGGCCGCTTATCTGTTGGTCGCCTATTAGGCGCAGGAATGTTTACTGGGTTGGCGGTAGCGAGCATGCATTACATTGGTATGGAAGCAATGGTAATGCCTGGTGCCGGCATGACTTATGATAAAACCTTGGTAGGAGTTTCGTTGGTGATCGCCGTTGTTGCTGCCACAGTGGCACTTTGGTTAGCTGTAAATTTGAAAGGCACAATGATTATGCTGTGTAGCGCCGTAGTGATGGCAATCGCTGTTTGCGGCATGCATTACACAGGCATGGCTGCCATGATAATGACACATAATCATGATACTGAATCTCTTGTGATTGAAAACTCCATGACACCTATGACCATGGGTTTGTTTATTTTCTGCGCCAGTATGTTGTTATTAGTTATTTGTTTGATTATGTCACTTAATCAACTGAGTAACCGCATGGAAGACGAGCTTGGCCACACTGAAAAAGCATAGCTTTACAGTATTCATGTAGTGGTATTATTGAATTCAATGATTCACGAATTTACTGCCACACTTGCATTAATATTTTCTAGCTGTAGTTGCACTTTATCTTCATAGACCAAGGAGTTGCTTTTGAAAATATTATTGTTTGCCTCAGCTTACAATGGAATGTGTCAAAGAATGCATCGCGAACTTGAAGCGGACAATCATCAAATTTCCATTGAGTTGTCGGCAGATTCACAACAGATGAATGATGCAGTTACGCAATTTCAACCCAATCTTATTATTTGTCCTTTTCTTAAACATCGCGTTCCTGAAAATATTTGGCGCAAACATCTTTGCCTGATTGTACACCCTGGCATTGAAGGTGACCGCGGCCCATCCTCGCTCGACTGGGCCATCACGAGCAAAAGCAGCCATTGGGGCGTTACTGTATTACAAGCTAATATTGAAATGGATGCCGGTGATATTTGGGCAACTCAAAATTTCTCAGTGCGCAATGTAGCTAAGGCAAGTATTTATCGCCGCGATGTTATTTCAACTGCAGTGCATTTGGTTAAACAAATTTTACTCGACGCTATTCACAAACCGGATTTCTTCCCACGTCCACTCGATTATAAGAATCCTGCGGTGAAAGGTGAACTCATGCCCCTTATGCGGCAGGATTCACGAGCAATAGCATGGAATACAGACAACACAGCGACTATCGTTACCAAAATTAATGCCGCTGATAGCTTTCCCGGAGTATTAGATAATATTGCCGGCAATGCTGTTTATCTATATGGCGCGCGCGCCGAATATAATTTGTTTAGTGCAACCGCTGGCGATCTTGTTGGCTATCGCGATGGCGCAGTATGTCGTGCAACGATTGATGGCAGCGTTTGGATTCGTCAAATGAAAATGGCGACAGAAGGCGATAAAGTATTTTTTAAATTACCAGCACTGCAAGTCGTTACCCAACAATTTCCTAACGCTGAAAAATTTTCTTACTTAACAATATTACCGTCACGCGTCCAAAATGATATCAGGGTAGAAGTTAACCAAGATGTCGCCTATCTGACGTTTGATTTTTATAACGGCGCTATGAATACTCAACAATGTGTCGAATTACTTAACGCCCTGCGCGAGTTGCGTGCGCGTGCCGACGTAAGAGTCATTGCATTATTGGGGGGAGAAGATTTTTGGAGCAACGGTATTCATCTTAACTGCATTGAAGCTGACTCTGACCCGGCACGAGAGTCATGGCGCAATATAAATGCGATTGACGATGTGGTACATGAAATTATCACGATGAACGATAAGCTTACCGTTGCCGCATTAAGTAATAATGCGGGTGCCGGCGGTGCCATTATGCCATTAGCCTGCGACGTTATTTGCGCGCGCAATGGTGTGGTACTCAACCCACATTATTTAACCATGGGACTTTACGGTTCTGAATATTGGACTTATCTTTTACCCAAACGTGTTGGCCAAGCTAAAGCACAAGAACTCATTGAAGGCTGCATGCCACTGCTTGCCAATAGCGCAAAAGAAATAGGGTTAGTGGATAAAGTATTTGCCGAAGATTGGAATTTTTATCATCAAGCCTTACAACTTGAATGCGAAGAGTTAGCAAGTGACAAATTTTTCATCCCGCTGCTGAAGCAAAAGCAACAACGTCGCACTACCGATGAGGCTATACAGCCATTAGAGACCTACAGAAGCAGCGAGTTACGCGCAATGAAGGCAACCTTTGATAATACTCAAAGCGATTATCATTCACTACGCCATAATTTCGTTTATAAGATCAGCTGCGGAAGAACGCCAACGCGCCTTATGTACAAAGCGCCGGAAGAGAAATTAATGCAAATTGCATAAGTTTGTATAAAGAAAACAACGTAGTAAGTTTTATTATTGTTAATTGTTAATTGTTAAATTGAAAGAGTTTTATGTAACCACTACATAAAACTCTTTTTTGTTAAAGCTTTATCGTTAATCCCTTTTATTTAAAACCTATCTATTTAAAACCTATCTATTTAAAACCTTTCATTTAAACCTGTTTTTGAAATCTATTGTTTAAGCATAGTCATAACGCTTTCAACACCATGTCCCTGACTCAAACAAAGACTCAGCCATTCACCTAAAAATTGATTGACCTGAAGCTTTTCATCGCACTGATACATGGATTGATTAGGGTATTCGTAACGTGGACGCAAACGTTTATGCCCTTCCCACGCCAAAACCTCGGCTAATTCTGCGTCGTGATACATACGTACCGTTAAGCAGGGCATTTGCAACCAGACGGAATCCACGGCATATTTTGCCATTTGTGTTAACTGTAAGGTAGTCGTGTAAGGCGAACGTTCGATAATATGAATTTTGTGTAACCATTGGCGTGTACCACGGCTCACTGCAAACTCCCGCTCATCTCCCGCATTCGGCAGTAATTTTTTTAGCCGTGCAAAATTAGCTTCACATTCAGCCATTTGCAGCGGTAAATTAACTATGTACCTCACCTTTGGGCGAACGTAAAAATCATTTAACAATTGATTAGCAAAAGGCGCACGCATTTTTAACATGGTAGTTTGTTCTTAATATTTAGACCAGTAAGTCGCCAACATGAGGTGGTGTAATTAACCACCAACCCACCATTGAAGTGTTAGTCAGTAAAGGGATTAAGTCAATCGCTCACTGCAATTATAATGCGCGCAGCCTGTTACGGTTCAACTGTAACCACTGCAAACAAATCAAAGCAGCTGCGTTATTAAAACGGCCTTTTAATAACTCCGCGAACACTTCATCAGCGGCAAGCACATGAACGCGTATATCCTCTCCCTCTTCTGGCAAACCATATACACCGCCCGCCTGGGTTAAATCACACAAACCGCAATACAAATGTAACTTTTCATCACTACCACCAGGGCTGGATAAAAAATTACAAATATAGTGCATCGCATATGGCGTTAGGTTTGCCTCCTCAATGAGCTCGCGACGCGCAACATCTTCTGGCGATTCACCTTCTTCTAACATGCCCGCAACAACTTCATAGCACCATGGGCCATTGGCTTCATTCATAGCACCAATACGAAATTGCTCAATCATGCCAATCAAATCATGTATTGGGTCATACAGCACCACCGCAACCGCTTCACCGCGAACAAATAACTCACGCCTAATTTCTGAGCCCCAGCCACCGGCAAATAATTTATGGCGCAGTGTTATTTTTTCAACACTGAAAAAGCGTTTGTATAATGTTTCACGGTGAATAACATCGACATCATCGCGATTAAATTGTGGATTTTTTATCATATGTAATATTTATACCTTGTGATACTTATACTTTGTGATACTTATACTTTGTGCCACTTATACTTTATGATAAATTTCTGCACCTTGAGCCAAAAATTCTTTGGATTTTTGTTTCATTTCAGCTTCAACATCAATCATTTTTATGACCTGATGTTCGCCTATAGCTGAAATATCTGCACCTTGTTTAGCAACATAATCGCGTACATCTTGTGTGATTTTCATCGAGCAAAATTTTGGCCCGCACATAGAACAAAAGTGCGCTACTTTTGCAGATTCTTTCGGCAAGGTTTCATCGTGATAAGAACGCGCGGTATCCGGATCCAAACCTAAATTAAATTGATCTTCCCAGCGAAATTCAAAACGCGCTTTTGACAATGCATTATCGCGCAATTGCGCACCGGGATGACCTTTCGCTAAATCCGCAGCGTGTGCTGCAATTTTGTAAGTAATGATTCCGACTTTTACATCATCTTTATTCGGTAAACCCAAATGCTCTTTCGGTGTTACGTAGCACAGCATTGCACAACCATACCAACCAATCATGGCCGCACCAATACCAGAGGTGATGTGATCGTAACCGGGTGCAATATCTGTTGTTAAAGGGCCGAGAGTATAAAAAGGTGCTTCGTCGCAAACTTCTAATTGTTTCTCCATATTTTCTTTAATTAAATGCATAGGCACATGACCCGGGCCTTCAATCATCACCTGTACATCGTGCTTCCACGCAATTTTTGTCAGCTCACCAAGCGTTTCCAATTCGCCAAATTGCGCAGCATCATTTGCGTCAGCAATTGAACCGGGGCGCAAACCATCGCCGAGCGAAAATGAAACGTCGTAAGCTTTCATGATTTCGCAAATATCTTCAAAATGTGTATAGAGAAAATTTTCTTTGTGATGTGACAAACACCACTTCGCCATAATGGAACCACCACGCGACACAATACCCGTTACACGTTTGGCGGTAAGCGGTACATAACGCAATAACACACCAGCGTGAATCGTAAAATAATCTACGCCTTGCTCGGCCTGCTCGATCAATGTATCGCGAAAAATTTCCCAAGTTAAATTTTCAGCAATACCATCTACTTTTTCGAGTGCTTGATAAATAGGTACTGTGCCAATGGGTACATGGGAATTGCGAATAATCCACTCACGAGTTTCATGAATATTTTTGCCGGTGGATAAATCCATCACGGTATCTGCGCCCCAACGCGCACCCCAGGTTAACTTTTCCACTTCTTCTTCAATGGATGAACCCAAGGCAGAATTACCGATATTACCGTTAATTTTTACTAAGAAATTACGGCCAATAATCATTGGCTCTAATTCAGGGTGATTTATATTGGCCGGAATAATAGCGCGGCCACGCGCGACTTCATCGCGAACAAACTCAGGGGTAATTTCATCGGGAATACTTGCACCGAAACTCATACCTGCGTGTTGCTGCCCCAATACTTTATATTGAGAGTCCATACCAAGCTCACGCGCTTGTGCCAAAGCCATATTTTCGCGGATCGCGATATATTCCATTTCCGGAGTGATTATGCCGCGTTTAGCATAGTGCATTTGCGATACATTCATACCCGCTTTTGCACGGCGAGCTTGTCGCGTTAAATTAAAACGCAAGTGCGCAAGTTTTGGATCATTTAAACGTTCGCTGGTAAATACTGAATCACTGTCGGCTAAAATTTCGGTGTCATTGCGCTCTTCAATCCATGTGCTGCGAACAGATTGCAAACCCGTACGCAAATCAATCGTTACCGTAGGATCTGTATAGGGGCCTGAGGTGTCGTATACCCGCACCGGTGGATTTTTCTCGCCACCTAAATCTGTATGCGTGTCTGCAAGAATAACTTCACGCATGGGCACGCGAATATCCGGGCGCGATCCTGCTACATAAATTTTTTGTGACCCGGTAAAAGGCTGCACTGAGGCTTTATCAACTTCTGCTGTTTGACTCAGAATTTTTTCTACACTACTGTTCATGGGATTTCCCCCTTAATAAAAAATGAATAAAATCGATTAATAAAATTGATGAAAATGATGCACTGGGCCAGAACCCCGTCCGATATGTAATTGTTGCGATGCTAACAACGCATGGTGTAAATAATTTTTTGCGTGGGCGATAGCATCATGCAAACTTAACTTCTTAGCTAAGCCTGCGGCAATTGCCGCTGCCAAAGTGCAGCCAGTACCGTGAGTATTTTTTGTGGCTATGCGTGGCGCACTAAATATAAAATGTTCGTTATGCGTGAGTAAAAAATCATTAGCCTCTGCACCCAATGCATGACCGCCCTTCATTAAAACGGCTTGAGCACCTAGCGCTAAAAGTTGTTCAGCTTGTCGCTGAATTTCCATTTGTGTTTGTGCCACTGGCACATTCAACAAAGCTGCAGCTTCCAATAAATTAGGTGTAATAATAATTGCACGCGGCATCAGGTTTTTGATCATCACTGCAATGGCATCTTGCGCTAACAAACGGTCACCGCTAGTTGCCACCATCACAGGGTCAAGCACCAAAGGAATTTCTGGATAATCATTTAACAGGTTTGCTACCGCATCAATAATATCTGCAGTCGCTAACATTCCCGTTTTTATTGCGCCGACATGAATATCACTCAGCACCGATTGAATTTGCGCCCTTACAAATTCCGAAGGAATCGGCAAAACGCCTTGCACACCTAAAGTATTTTGTGCGGTCAGCGATGCAATTGCACTGCACCCATAAACACCGAGCGCGGCAAAGGTTTTTAAATCTGCCTGAATGCCTGCACCGCCCCCGCTATCACTACCTGCAATAGTAAGTGCAATAGGAGTTATAGAAAATGCAACGGGAGTTGACGCTACAGATACTTCGGCATTGTGTGACATTGTGCTTCCGCAAATAAACAGGGCGCGGAATTGAGAGGTGCGAACCAAGCCGGTAAAGACTGGGCCTGCGAAGTGAAAAGCTCTCGTTCCCTACGCCGGTACTAACCGGATCAGGTCGACGGGTATATCTCAGCCCAAAAATCTGTTTTGGGCACCCCGACAAGGTAGCTTGGCAGTCTAATTAACTTAGCTTTGAGTGTAAAGAAAAAAGGCCGAACAGATTCTGTTCAGCCTTTTTTCTTTACATTAGAGAGCTCTCACAAGAGCTCTCACAACCACTCTCAGAAGAGTTCTCAGATTAGAAACGGTACACAGCACCGGCAAATAATCCTTGCACATCATCTTTGCGGCCAGGAACATCTGAAAGATCTCTATAATCCTGATACTCAACACGTATTGCGAATTGCTCATTAAGATTGAACTTTACACCAGCGCCCCAAAATGGAGTGTTGCCTGATTCATCTTTGATGGTTACACCTTCAATCTTGCCAGTATTATTGGTGTCGTAACGTGCAAGACCAACACGACCGTACACACCAAACCACTCTCCAACTGGGATGGTACCTATAGCACTAAACGTAATCGCATTTGATTTTTGTTTAATGCTAAGTGAGTTGGCATTCGAGTCAAAGAGAGTTCCAAAACTAGTGTAACCCAGCTCTAGACCAAAATTTGGACTGAAGTCATAACCTACTTCGATTTTAGGCCCATTGTCAGAATTGCTGCAATTAGTAATATGATCGCAATATTTTTTCGCTTCTGTACGACCATAATCGAGACCTACAGTAAGGCCATTAGCTTCCGCCAATACGGATGGTACAAAACTCAGGGTGGTCATTGCACAAAGTGCGCTTAGGTAAATTTTTTGTTTAAACATAATAATATACTCCAGAAAGAAATCGACACTAAGATTTAGCAGCGAAAATTAACATGTGATGTAAAATCATCGCATGAGTGGAAAAATTAAAATATTCAAATCACGTTTCTTCACTTTTTTAAAAGCTAGTGAGTAACAGTTTTTTCAAAGTGACTAATTTTCTCAAAGTCATTTTAGTCACTCATCATCTAGTTACTCATCTTGTGATTTAAATATTTAAGATGACAGGTGCAGATTAAGGATTCCGCACCTTAATGTATGTGCGGCAGCTAACCTTGAGGAAAGTTTTAGGGGCGGAGTAAAAATTATGCTTACACGCAAATTTATGTGAGATAAATATTTTATTTTAATTAAGCTTTATATATATTTCTGATGAAAGTTAATACAAAACCCTATTGCTGACTTTTCAATAAACCCAACTTACCTGCCAATAATGCAGTCGTCGGTGCCTGAATTAAAATTGTACCAAGAATAAAAATAAAAGTAATCGCACCAACTACTTCAACTCCCGGAACTTTCATGCCAGCTAAAATTCCGACCAGGGCGGCGGGAATTACACCCGTTTCACGCGTCCAACTCATAAACAATAATTCATTAACAGTCCATTTGGCGCGACGATCAGGGCCCGCACATAAAAATACAGTGAGGGGGCGAGCGACAAACATAAATACAAATAATAAAGCGCAACCTTGCCACAGGTACTGCGCAAGCAAAGAGAAATCAACTTGCGAGCCAAGCAAAATAAAAATAAACATGCGCATAAGCAGTGCGGTATTACCAACATAATCTTCAAGATATTCGTGCTCGTGATCTTCCAATGCAATACCGAAAGTTTCTTTATTGCCAATGACCACACCGCAGCTAAACACCGCCATAAAACCGGATGCGTGAATTGTATCCGCTCCTAAATAAGCAAGTATTACCGCCAACACAATCACAAAAGGCATGGCCGTGCGAAAGAAACCGATATGGTTGTGTGCCATTAATAACGCTGCACCATAACCCACGGCTGCGCCAAAAAAGATCCCCATACCCGATTCCCAAGCCAAATCTTTTAATGTGTTGCCTAAGCTAAAACCGTCGCCAGTACCCATAACAAATGCAACGACAGCGAAAGTAGCTATGGCACCCATGGCATCGTTTAATGCAGATTCACTCATCACCGTTTGCGCAACGCGATCTTTAATCGGAATTTGCTTGAAGATGGGCACCAGAGTGGCAGGATCTGTTGAACAGGTTACGGCGCCTAATACCAACGCCGTTGTTAGCGGAATACCTAGCCAGACGGCAAAGCCTGTAGTAATCGCACCTGTAATAAGCACCCCGATAGTGGCGATTACCAGCAAGGTTATCCAAACCTGCTTCAGAACCACGAAGCGCAGGGTTGCCCCACCTTCAAAGAGAAGGTAGCAAGCACCTATAGTCAGTATTAACTGATTCATAGTGGAGGTGGCTGGCACGCTTACCAAGCCCGTCAACGCTGGCCCCAAAACAATACCAATCAGTAAAAAAAGTACAATGTCAGGGACTTTGATTTTTTTGGCTAAAACTCCACCAATCAGCCCAGCCAAAATAATAACGGCTATATAAAATAAATCTTGTTTGGCTATTTCTACACTCGTCATTCTTCACTCACTTCATTTCCAACAAGCTGTTCACGATAACCGCACGCGCAGAGCAATACAAACGGCACGAAAATACAAACCCACGCCAACGAGATCAACCCTCGGCTGCTTACATTTGTAACTTCACCGAGAGAACACAAGTGTTTACCCTTTTTCAACTGTCGACGGATGCCAGCACTCGACCATTTATGGGCAACCCGCTACACTCGGTTTTCTTTTTATTAATGAATCTTTTTCGTGTGATGGTGCATCTAAGCTATTGCGTATAATGCAGCATCTTTTTTTACCATTACCTATTTCGGATACTTTTTACCCTGGGACACTTTATGAAGAAGTCGAAGCTTTACCTAATTATTGGCTTACTATCGCTAGCGCCTATAGGTGCCAGCGCTAATAGTTTGCAAGATATTTACAAGCTAGCGCTGCAAAATGACGCGCAATTAAAAGCCGACAAAGCAACTTATGACGCCGGCAAAGAGAGTGACAATATTGCACTTGCTAACCTGCTACCGCAAATTAATGCGGACTATAACTACAATGATGGCAAAAGCGACATAACCAATAACTTAACCAATCAACTCTATAAAAACACCAACAAAACCAAAGGCTGGGAGGCATCATTAACGCAACCCTTGTTTGATATGTCCGCTTGGTACACCTACAAACAAGGTCAAAAAGTCAGCGCACAAGCTGAAGCGCAATTTGGTGCTGATCAACAAAGTTTAATTGTCCGTGTCGCTCAGGCCTACTTTAATGTATTGCGCTCTGTCGATAAACTTGAAGCTTCACTAGCGGAAGAAGACGCATTAACACATCAGCTCGATCAAACCAAACAACGCTTTGATGTAGGCTTAATTGCCATTACCGAAGTCCATGAAGCACAAGCCGCGTTTGACAGTGCAACTGCAGCTACACTGGAAGCGCGAGGCAGTCTGGGCATTAGCTTTGAAGCTTTAGAAGTATTAACCGGTAAAGCCGAAAACCAAATTGCACCACTCTCTGACAAATTCCCGGTTGTTAACCCAACACCTGCTGATCGCGCGGAGTGGGTGAGCTTCTCGCTTAAAAATAATTACAACCTCAAAGCCGCAAAATTGCGCGCGCAAGCCGCTGAAGACAACGCGAGCGCAAACCGCGCAGGACACTACCCTACAGTTAATGCGACTTTGGGTTACAGCAAACCAGATAGTAAAGGCAACAACGATCCAAGCCCCGGTAATTTTGACAGCAGCACTGACGGTAGCTCAATTAACGTTCGCTTAAATGTACCCATATTTAGCGGCGGCCGCACATCGAGTAGAACTCGCCAGGCAGTCGCACTAGAATTACAAGCGCAAGAACAATTTAACAGTGTAGAACGCAGTACGATTCAAAATACCCGCGCATTGCATTTGTCCGTCGCGACAGACGTAGCACGTGTGCAAGCACGTAAACAAGCAGTTCTCTCCAACCAAAGCGCATTAGATGCTACCCAATCAGGTTATGAAGTGGGTACACGCAATTTAGTTGAAGTATTGTTAGCACAGCGCAATCTTTATCAGGCGCGCCGTAATTATTCTGATGCACTTTTTGATTATGTTATTGATACAGTCAAATTGCGCGAAGTAGCAGGCATGCTAACGCCAGCAGATGTGCAAGAAGTAGATAAGTGGTTGCAAATAGGTGTTGATGTAAGTCGTAGCAAATACGAAAAATAGTGTTTTAAAATCGACAAAAAAAACGCTGCGCAATAGCTGTTATATCACGACTATTGCGCAGCGTTTTTTGTTTTTAAGTTCACCTTCATTTATTTTAAAAATGGATTAATTACATCCAACGTTTTTTGCAAAGCACCGCGGTTTTCATTCACCACAGTTAATGCAGCTAAACCACGCCTATGCCTTTCTGCTTTATTTACGGCTAAAGTATTTATTTGTTCAGCCAATTCACTCGCAGAATGTATCAAGGTTAAACCCCCAACATCCAGCAGCAAACGTGATACCTCGGCGAAATTAAAAACATGCATGCCGCTCAATAATGGCAATTGCCATGCGGCTGGTTCAATAAAATTGTGACCACCATTTGGCACCAAACTTCCCCCTACAAAAGCAATATCGCTTGCACCAAACAGCAATATCAATTCGCCCATAGTGTCGCCGATAATAATATCGGTTGCGGTAGTTACTTGCCCCGCACTACGCTTCGCAACATTAAAACCTCGGCTTGCACATAAATTACCCACACTGGCAAATCGTTCTGGGTGGCGCGGCACCATCACCAATAAAAGATTTTTTATTTGTTTTTTCACTTGAACAAAGGCTTCAAGAATAACTTCATCTTCACCTTGATGCGTACTGGCTGCAATCCAAATGATGCGCTCACCATTCTGACTCCACTGCTGCTTTAATTGTGCAGCCTGCTCACGCAATTCATCCGTTAGTGTTACATCAAATTTAATATTTCCTGTTATATACGTCTGGGCTACATGCAAACCTAAATCATTAAAGCGTGCGGCATCCTCTTTATTTTGCACCAATGCCAAACTTAAACTTTGCAACATGGGGCGAGTAAGCGCAGAAAATTTTTTGTATCCATCAGCGGACTTTTTCGACATACGGCCATTCACCAAAAGAATGGGAATATCACCTTGTGCGCATGCTGCAATGGTATTTGGCCACAATTCAGTTTCCATAATGAGGAGCAATGCAGGTTTAGTGCGACGCAAAAAACGTGCAATCACATCGGGCAAATCGTAGGGAGCATACACATGAAACACACTATTGCCCAAACTGGTTTGCACGCGCTCAGAACCGGTGGGGGTAGTGGTAGTAATGACCAACTGCAAACCAGGATTAGCTTGTAATTGTTTAATCAAAGGCAGCGCGGCAATAAATTCACCAACTGATACAGTATGCAACCACACTATTTTTTTCACGGTGGCTTTTTTTACGGCGGTCGATTTATTCGGCACAGTCGATTTATTCAGCACAACAGATGAAAAAAAACCAAAACGCTCTGCCCAACGTTTCGCATAAGCAGGCGCCGCCAAAGATCGCCATAATAAGCGCAGCAAAATAAAAGGAATTGCCAAATAAAAAAACAAGGTATAAACGAAACGCATGAATTACCAACCTACTTTATACTTTAAAAAAATATACTGTAAAAAGAAAATTCCTTCACAAAGGGCTACTCGGCCGCAAGCGACCGAGCTTACGCCCAATGTGATTGGCCTTCGGCCAACCGGAATTTTCTATC
>JAYTSJ010000278.1:0-2654 GCA_043745725.1 Gammaproteobacteria bacterium
GAGCTTACGCCCAATGTGATTGGCCTTCGGCCAACCGGAATTTTCTATCACTTGTCTACCTAGACTCGGGGGCAAGCCCCCAAGATTTCTTTCTTTAAATTTTATTAACGAGTTTGCCTATTTTGTTGTCCTGTATTGTGAGTTTGTGTCAGGCCACGACATTTTATATTGATAGTTCTGCGCTTGGTAATGACAGTAATAATGGTACCTCGTCCAATACGCCGTGGAAAACCCTAGTAAGTACTCAATCTACACATATTTATCCAGGTGATTATGTACTACTCAATTGAGGTGGTGGCTGGAATGAACAATTATTAGTTTTCTATGGCGGCATTGTAGATGCACTCATCATCTATGGTCGCTATGGCAACAACTTTGAATCTGCTTTTCCCACAAGTTTGGGAGTTGATTTGCTCTCTGGAGGTTGGCCTGGATTTGAATCACTTATACCCATATCCAATCAGCGTTCGGTGGTTTTTTCCTTAAAAGGGATCGACATAGGTGTAAATGAATCTAACTTTCACACCACAGCACAAGGCGTGTTTTTAATGAGCTTTTTGCGTGCAAGGAGATAGAAAAAATATTTAATGTTTTTTTTGCTCTTGATAACTTGGTAAATATGATCGCCAGTGCGCATTGTTTTAAAAAAATATACAGATCTAAAACTTAAAGGAGTACAGCAATGAAACCGCTAACCTGTAAATATCTAAGACTTGTTACGTTTATTTTTATTTTTCA
Source organism: Gammaproteobacteria bacterium (assembly GCA_043745725.1). Taxonomy (GTDB): domain Bacteria; phylum Pseudomonadota; class Gammaproteobacteria; order Pseudomonadales; family Cellvibrionaceae; genus Cellvibrio. Next base: position 739 of record JAYTSJ010000278.1, read on the forward strand.
ACTTTTTTTTATCTTTAGTTCACAAGCTGTTTTTGCGGTGGAACCTTTGGTGTTTAAACCATTTGATAATCCCTCGTTTCAAACGGCAGATGCGAAAAACGTTTGGGATCCACAAGGTATGTCATCTCCCGTGAGTGCGCTAACTGACGCGGGTGGAAATGTAATGGTGCTACCCTGTAACAGGCCAACTCAATTAGAAGCGAGATGTTATTACGATCAAACAATTCTCCCACAGAATAAAAACTTTTCTCTATTTAAAGAATTTAGTATTGATATATATGTTCGCGACGCCACGGAAGTATCACTATTTACTCTCTATTTTTTTTCACCAAACGTAGTTACAGGTATATTTGCCAAAACTTTGGATCTTAAGACAGGTTGGCAAACACTTAGATTTCCCCTTAACATCTTTGATGTTGAAAGCGGCAGCCCGTTGTGGACAAATATTGATAGAGTTCGGATTTCGGCGTCGCGTGGTAGTTCTGCAGTAGCGTCTGATGTTTTGGTGCGTGCGTTTCGTGCGGTACCTCGCAGCTCTGTTGCTGTGATTCAAGATTCATCGACCAATAAATATTACCAACAAACTGCTGATATTTTAGATAGTGCCTATGTAAAAAATGACATTATGTCGCCAGCAGACATTGAAAAAGGCTATTTAAATAAAGATGTAACACGGATGGTAATTTTGCCACAAAACACGCAGCTATCTAGCGTTGCTATAACCAAGCTTCAGGATTTTGTTAATGCGGGCGGGCGCATAACCGCCTTTGGCGCGATAGATTTATGGTTGCAGACGTTGCTGGGTGTGAGCATTGGAAACCCGGTACCAACTTGGCAAGCATCATTTCAATTCTCAGATTCAATAATTACTAATTTACCTACAGGCGTAGTAAAACAAAATTCGATACCGTTTCAAGTATCTTCTATCGATGCAGTAACAAAGCACGCTCGCGTGATTGCAAGATGGAACGATCAATATCCCGCGTGGATTGCTAGCGACACAGGTTTCTATATGTCAAGTGTGTTGCTTAAAGATACAGATTACCTGAATACCACTAACGCAACGAAACAGTGGAAAATGCTTGTAGCAATGATAAATCAATATGTGCCCGATGTAGCAAAACAACCGTCTTTAGACGCAATTGCTGATAGCGTTTACGTTGGCAAATATAGTGATTATTTTTCGGCAACAGCCGGAATACGCGCCAATGAATCGCAGCTTTCTAACACACGAGTGAGTGAAATAGAAACAGAACTTGGAAGGGTTGATTCACTGCAAACTACTTACAATCAAGAAAGTGCAGCAGGCAATTATATCAATGCAATTGATATCGCAAAAATGCGAAAAGTTGCACTGCGCAATGCTTACAACCTCAGCCAATTACCAGGTTCAAGCAATGAATTTCGCGGTGTATGGAGTCACGATGGTTTTGGACCTTACCCGGGAGACTGGGCAACTTCGATAAAATTATTAAAGGACAATGGTTTCAACGCCGTTATTACCAACGTATCAGGCGCTGGGTTCGCGCATTACAACAGCAATATTCTTCCTCGCTCTGCAAACACTGCCGTTTACGGTGATCAACTTGCTTCAGTTATTCAAGCAGCTCACGCCGCTGGTGTAAAAGTACATGCGTGGGATTTGGTTTGGAATTTAGGTGGAGCCGATATGCAAGGTAATTGGTATAAAGATTTGGCGTTGAAGGATAGTGTGACTAATCAGGATAGATTAATGGGGCAGGCTGTGAATAATTCTAATGTGTGGAGCCTAACGTCAATGACTATTCCGGCCCAGGACAGGTCAAGCGAAGGATGGTTAAGTCCTTGCGATCAGCGTAACCGAGACATGAAAAAAGCTGCGCTTCTTGAAATGGCAAAATATGAAATCGATGGCATCCACCTCGATTATAATCGTG
>JAYTSJ010000279.1:0-30407 GCA_043745725.1 Gammaproteobacteria bacterium
TATTAGAGGTGACAGTTGTTCGGCTCAGACTGATATGCATACAGGAAGACGCACGTTGGTTTAAGTTATTATTAAAAACCATTGGCATTATTGAACAACAAAATATGCAAAGTCGTTCGAATGGGCGGACGCGGCAGAAAAAAAGCGTTTGCTTAAAAAAAACCACTCATACAAACCCCACAAAAACGGACTTAGCTAGCAAAATTGCAGCAAATAATGAGATTGTTACAAATGGAAATTACGATAGTGAAATGACCCCATATAAAAATCTAAACAACGAAGCCTTAATTCTTAGTGAAAAAATGTCGCGTATATTTGTAAATTCCATTCGTCCACGCAAAAAAATTACAACCGAGCTGTTTATAACCCATCCGAAACGCATCGATAAATGCTTGATACAGCCAGCAACAAAATGCTTTAAGTGTGGACCATGTCACAACTAATTAGCAGCAAGTGAATCAGGCCAATGTAGGTGATGCGCGCTGGTACCGCTCAATTTCTACATGAGCATGAACGGTAAATAAATTTGCCGCACGGCTGTGCTGGGTCAAAGCATCCGCAGCCAATAGCACCACGCCTGCGGTCCAAGTGGTTTTTTCTTTTGGCCAAATGACTTGGTTGTGGAAGTTGTAACCAGTCCAATAACCGCCATCATCATCCATAAATTGGTGTAGCCAGCTAAATAAACTTAAAGCTTTTGCATGTTCATCCGCAGCCAGGAGCGCGAGTGTTAATTCACAGGATTCTGCAACCGTTACCCAAGGCTGATCACTCACACAACGACAGCCAATATTATTTTCTACAAATGTTTCCCAGCGCGAGTTAATAAGTTGGTGCGCCGCCTTACCTTGCACAACCCCCGTAAGGATAGGGTAAAACCAATCCATAGAAAAACGCGCTTTACTTTCCCAAGTGCGATCAAAACATTCGGGATGGTGGCGCAATGTATTACCTAAACGCGCATACGCTTGCTGCCACGGAGTACAATCTTGATTGAGTTGGCGTGCACACAAAATTGCACATTGCAAGCTCTTATAAATGGAGGCACATGCAGTGACCAGCGCATCTTTTTTTGCGCTGCCATCTTCAGCAACGGCCCAGTAAATTTCGCCCGTGGGGGATTGGTAATGCAGCACAAAATTAATAGCTTTTTTGACCGCAGGGAAAAACTCCCGAAGAAAAGAATAATCTTCAGTCGCTAAAAAATAATGCCATACGCCAGTAGCAATATAAGCGACAAAATTGGTTTCACGATGATTTTTATCGACAGTTTCTTTTTCAATAACTTCTGTATTGACAACTTCTTTCTCTGCAACCCCGAGCCCTGCAGCAAAGCCGCTAAAATAATTAGCCCACCAACTACCATCAGCCAATTGTTCTTTCACTAACCAGGTGTAGGCGTGTTTAGCTGCTGCATATTCTCCTGCCACTGTTAAGCCCATTGCCGCTTCAATATGATCCCACGGATCTGTCTTACCATCTTTAAACCACGGAATACAACCGTTGGGCAATTGGGTATGCAAAATAAAATTAACTGTCGGGCGCAACAAACTTTCAGGATAAAATCCTTTAGAAAGCAACAAATTTTTCATTAGGATTTTCTCTGTGCAAATTTTTCTTGTTTTTTAAAATACATCACGACACTTTTTCCCATGATTGGATTTAACCATTTTTCAAGGGTTTGGGTGAGCCAAGGGTGGCACATTAAATCCCACACCAATAAGCGGTGGTAAAGTTTAATAATGCATGATTTATCTTGAGATTTCCAGCATAAACATTTTAACCACCAAAAAGGAACATGTAACGCATGTGCCCAATGGCGCGCAGTAAAAATAAAATCCAGTGTTTCAATATCGCGGCGCAATGCGTGCGCATTAAAAATACGAATATGGCCACCTTCATTTTGATGATAGGCCGCACTTAACCACCAACAAATTCTTTCCGGCCAGGCTCGCGGTACTGATACTGCAAAAATACCATCTGACTTTAACACACGGTTTATTTCGCGCAACACGCCCTGATAATTCTCAATGTGCTCCAATACTTCACTGCAAATAATTTTGTCGATAGTCGCATCGCCAAAAGGTAAACAGGTAGCATCGGCTTGCTGCAGAAAAAAATGTTTAGTGGCATGCTCTTGTGCAAACAGCTTAAAACGCTCTTGCGCAATGGTTAAATCCCTATGCGATAAATCTACACCTATTGCAATTACGTTCGCCTGCAAATAAGTATTAATAACATGACGCCCTTCACCGCAACCTAGGTCAAGTACTACATCGCCATCATTCAGGGGAATTTTTTTAAAATTAATGGTTAGCATTTTGTATTTCTGAATTATTGATGCAACCGCGATAATAGGTGATGAGCTGTTCCGCCACAACCCGCCACGATAAATGCTGCAGGCTATGCGCACGACCGGCAAGGCTTAATTGCGCACAGCAGTCATCGTCTGATAATAATTTTTTAAGCGCCGCCGTCATTTCGGTTACATCGCCCGCTCTCACTATGTACGCTGCATTACCAACCACTTCTGGTAAAGCGCCGCCATCGCTGCAAATTAATGGTGTACCACAGGCAAGCGCCTCACCAGCAGGCAAACCAAACCCCTCATAAAGCGAAGGCACAACTGCAAATTTTGCTGCCGCATACTCTTGCACCAACTGCTCATTACTAATACCTGAAATAAATTCAACGCAACTTTCAAGTTGAAGATTTTTCAATTCAGTTTCGGTAACACCGCCTGTTTTTAATTTACCCACAACCACCAATTTCACTTGCGGAAATTCTATGCGAACTTGCGCCAGTGCATTTAATAAAACACTTAAGCCTTTTATCGGCTGATCGGAAGATGCTGTAGTAAGAATACGCCAGGGATCGCGAGGAATATTTTGTTGTGGCTGAAATATTTCGGTATCTATACCATTAGGAATAATAGTAATTTTTTCAGCGGGACGATTAAAAGCAGCCACAATATCCAATTGTGATTGTCTGGAAACTGTAATGATATGCGCAAGTTTTTGCACAACTTTTTTCTGCATCGTCAAAAAGCTGTACCAGCGTTTAATTAACCAACGCTGACCTTTTGTGGTTGCAGCATTTAACGCCAAATCACGATCCTGTGTAATCGGATGATGCACCGTGGCAATAACGGTGTAATCCAATTTTTGTAATTGCAACAAACCGTAGCATAGGCTTTGGTTGTCATGAACTATGTCGCACTGCAGTTTATGCTGCTTAAAGTATTTAACTAACCGCCGACCAAAAGTATAAGGCTCGCCAAAACCACCACTTAATTTGCTCCACCATTCATAAACATCCGCATAAGAAAATAAATGTTTAAAACGCAAGGCACGAGCTGGATGTTTTACTGCGTACAAATCTAAACTCGGTAAGGCAATTAAATTTACGCGCACATCTAATTCAGGGTAAGGCGGGCCGGAGATCACATCCACATTGTGGCCTAACTCCACCAGAGCTTTGCTCAAGTAGTGCAAATAAATACCCTGCCCGCCCACATGCGGATGGCTGCGATAACCTAATAATACAATGCGTAAACCATTGGTGATTTGCGTTGTCTGAGCCTTAGCACTGGGGTTTATAGAACTGGGAACGGGGAAATAAGACATGTTTGTTCGGCAATTAGGATTTGATGTTTAATTTACCATAGTTAGCAGAAAGTTAGACGACAAGAACCTCTGCATCCCTTATTTGATGAACAGCCCACTTTAGGCATTTAGTAGGTGCTAATTAGATTAGCGAAGATTATGATGCAAACACTGCAGAATAAATCTGAGCTAGTCAACTTAACAATCACTTTAACTTAACACTCACCTTAACTTAACACTCACCTTAACTTAACAGTCGCTTTAATTTAATAGCCAAAAAAGGAAAAATCCATGAAAAAAATATTAACACTTGTTGGCATCATGTTGGTATCAATATCAGCATTTGCAGAAACCAAACCGAGTGATGCGTCACTTGATGAACTACTAACCATCACCGATTCACAAAAATTAATTGACGGTATGTGGCCACAAATGGATGCCATGCTTAAAAATTCAGCTAAACAAGCTCTAGGCGAAATCGTTCTGAACGAGGAACAACAAAAAATTTCCGATAATACACATGCAAAAATGGCAACCATGTTTAAAGAAGAATTCGCTTACGAAAAAATGAAACCTATGATTATAAAAATTTATAAAGAGTCCTTCTCTCAAGATGAGATTGACGGCATGATTAGCTTTTATAAAAGCAAAGCGGGCAAAGCTGTTATCAAAAAAATGCCTATAGTAATGCAATCCACCTCGGAAAATGTGCAAGCACAAATGTCCCAAATCACTCCTAAACTTCTGAAAATCCAACAAGACTCTGTCGCTGAAATTAAAGCAAATGCTACATCTGCTTCTACAAAATAATATCTATCGATCCACAAAAAATAGCCGACAAAAAAAGTCGGCTAATTTTAACAACCACCAGAGCTTACCTGATTACTGGTCATCTACATTCTTTTTCCGCTGCGCACGCGGGTGGGCACTGTCATATACTTTAGCTAGATGTTGAAAATCCAGATGGGTGTATATCTGCGTGGTAGAAATATTGGCGTGACCGAGCATCTCTTGTACTAAACGCAAATCACTGCTGGACTCCAACATATGGCTGGCAAAAGAGTGACGCAACATGTGCGGATGAACAGGCGTATCCATGCCCTGCCTGATGCTGAGTTGTTGCATCCGTAATTGCACGGCGCGGTGAGTAATACGCGTGCCACGCTGGGTAATGAATAAGGCAGCATTTTCAGTTTTTAAATATAATTTTCGCTGCGGCAACCAGGCTTTAATTGCCGTAATAGCGTGGCTACCAATAGGCAATACCCGCGTTTTATTCCCTTTGCCGGTAACAGTTACCAGTGCGTCATTTAAATCTATATCCAATATATTTAAGCCCACCGCCTCCGCCAACCGCAAGCCGGATGAATATATTAATTCTAAAAGCGCACGATCGCGCAGCGCTAAAACAGAATCGCCTTCAATAGCAACAAATTGTGCAGCCTGATCAACATCTAACGTTTTGGGTAATTTTTTAGGAGATCTTGGTGCTTGGATCGCATCGGCGGGGTTATTCGTCATCCAGGCATTGCGAATCGCAAATTCAAAAAAACTGCGCAGCGCAGACAGCCAACGCGACAAACTTTTACCACCCAATCCCTGGCGATGAAAATGCGCTACCATCTGACGAATATGCTGAACTTTAATCGTATTGAGTTGCGTTAAGGAATAGGTGGTGCAGTATTGAATAAATTTTTCAAGGTCACGCTTGTAGTTAGTTTGGGTATGGATAGAAAGTTGTTTTTCAGTCGTGATGTAAATAATGAAAGACTTTAACTCTTGATTAAACAGCGAAACTTTTTCAATCTCGTCATCGTTTTTCTCAATTGTTTTATCGTTCATTTTTTACCTACCCATTTTTTCTACCTATGTCATTTGGAGAATGCAATTTAGATAAAGGCGAGCACCTACCTCGCCTACAAGCTCACAATTTATCTTGGCAAATGTTTCGGTAAAATTCGGTTTAACACTTCAGCGATGTAACCCAAAAATAGAGTGCCCATACTGGAACGATAATAATGTGGGTCGCGATTACCTATAGCAAGCATACCGAACACCGCACCATGCACTAGGGGCACTGTGGCAACAGAGCCAATTTCGTTCGCAAATTTACCAAATAAAAATTGCATTTCTTTTTGGTTAAGTGTGCCGCACACAGCGCGATTGTTTTTGAGCAGAGTGCCTATATGCTGACGCGCTTCGGAAAGCGGAACTACGTGAGCCTGACTGCTGGGAATTTTGTCAATGTTGCCGAACAAATACAATGCAGTGAATTGAATATTGAATTCCTTATCGAAGCAGTAAAATAATGCGTCGATAATATCCCCCATGTCCTGTCCTTCTACCAGCGTTAACACCAGGCGTTTGGTTTTATCAAATAATTTATCGTTTTCGCGTGCGTTATCTAATAATTTACTGAGGCGATGACGCATGTCCATATTACGCTCGCGCAGCACCGCAACCTGACGCTCAATAAGCGATACCGCTCCACCACTTTCATGCGGCAAAGATAATTCAGTGAGTAGATCTTGATGTGCTTCAAAAAAATGTGGGTTCTCTTGCAAAAAAGCCGCTACATGTTCAGGGTCTAATGGGTCTGCAAGAGTACGCGTTTTATTTTCATTCATTAAATATTTACCTGCCCGTGAAAAACTGTAGTTGCTGGTCCAGTCATAATAACGGGATGCCCAGCGCCCGCCCAGCTGATATGCAAACTTCCGCCGGGTAAATTAATGGTTACAAATTCATTCAATAGCTTACGCAAACGCCCCGCAACAACTGCAGCACATGCGCCAGTACCGCAAGCCAGAGTTTCACCAGCGCTGCGTTCAAATACGCGTAAATTAATTTCCGCTGGTGAAATAATTTGCATAAAACCCACGTTAACCCGTTGCGGAAAACGCGGATGGTATTCGATTAAGGGACCAAGGATTTCTACCGGCGTGATTTTCACATCATCTACCAAAGTGACTGCATGGGGGTTACCCATAGACACTGCCGAAATTTCTACTGCTTGATCACCAACAGTTAACCAATAAGTGGCCGCCTGACTGTCTGCAATAAACGGAATTTCGTCAGGTACCAGACGCGGAATGCCCATATTAACGCTGACATCTCCATTACTGGCAACAGTGAGCTCAAGATTGCCGCCAGCAGTTTCTACTTTAATAATATTTTTGCCCGTGAGCCTACGCTCGCGCACGAATACCGCAAAACAACGCGCACCGTTGCCACAGTTTTCAACTTCGCTACCATCACAATTAAAAATTCTATAACGAAAATCCATTTCTGGACTTTCCGGATGCTCAACCAACAACAATTGATCACAACCAATACCAAAATGGCGATCCGATAGTTGACGAATTTTTTCAGGTGTTAGCCGCACAGTTTGGCTGATACCATCAATGACGATGAAATCATTACCAAGGCCATGCATTTTGCTAAAACGTAGGCGCATGTTATTCCCAATAAAAAAGTTTTCTCAATAAAAATCTATTCTGGCAACACCGCTTCGCCACGCAACATATCTTCAATAGTTTCGCGCGCGCGCACCAAATGCATTTCATCGCCATCCACAATGACTTCTACAGCACGACCGCGAGTATTGTAATTGGAGCTCATACTGAAACCATAAGCACCCGCTGACATTACCGCTAAATAGTCGCCCGGTTCAATAGCTAATTGGCGGTCTTTGCCAAGAAAGTCGCCCGTTTCACAAATGGGGCCAACAAGATCCCATTCTTTACTAACCGAGGTGCGCGGTTTGAGTGGGCGAATGTCCTGCCATGCTTGATAAAGCGCGGGGCGAATAAGATCGTTCATGGCTGCGTCGATAATTGCAAAATTTTTGTGCTCTGTGGGTTTTAAAAACATCACTTGAGTCAACAACACACCGGCATTAGCCGATATAGAACGGCCCGGCTCGAACATTAAACTCAAGGCTCGATCACCTAATTTTTCTTTAATCGCCGCCATGTATGTGGCAACGGGCGGCGGTGTTTCGTCGCTATAAGTGACACCGAGGCCACCACCCAAATCTAAATGCGAAATGCTGATGCCAACCGCTGCCAACTGATCGATCAATACCAATAGACGATCAAGCGCATCTAAAAATGGCGTGAGTTGCGTGAGCTGTGAGCCAATATGACAATCCAAACCTTTGATAGCAAGACTTGGCAATTGGCTAGCACGCTGATAAACCGCAGGTGCACGCTCAATAGCAATACCAAATTTGTTTTCTTTTAAGCCAGTGGAAATATAGGGATGGGTATTTGCGTCCACATCCGGATTTACCCGCAGCGATATATGGGCAACCTTACCTTTTTCTGCAGCAACTGTTGCGAGCAATTCCAATTCAGCTTCCGATTCAACATTGAAGCAGAAAATACCAACGTCTAATGCACGCGCCATTTCCACAGCCGTTTTACCCACACCCGAAAACACAATACGCTCAGGTTTACCACCAGCGCGCAATACACGCTCTAATTCGCCGCCAGAAACAATATCAAAACCTGCACCGAGTTTCGCCAGCAAATTTAAAATAGCCAAGTTAGAGTTAGCTTTAATCGCGTAGCAAATCATGCCAGGGTGCGAGCCCAAGGCTTGCGCATAATCCAAATAATGTTGTGTAAATGCTGCGCGGCTGTATACATAAGCGGGAGTGCCAAAACGTTCAGCGACTGCCGTTAATGGCAGATCTTCTACGTAGAGTTGGCCGTTGCGTTGGTTAAAATGTTGCATAAAAACTCAATCTCGTTTAGCTATAAAATGTTAGCGGGCAGTACTTGCGGATACAGAACTCGCTGCCGCCGATTGCACGATTAGGGCATCTGAAGTTGCATTCGCCGATACTGAAATTGCACTAGCTGAGACTGAACTAGCTGATGCATAAGAAACGTTTTGTTTTTTTACTTTATCAGTTTGCTTGGATAACCCAGCTGCGGATGGCGCAGCCCCCGGCAAATAAAGAGGACCCGTTTGGCCGCACCCAGCCACGCACAAGATCCCGACACAAAAGCCACAAACTACACGAAGAGATGCTTTTTTCATGCGCACGATCCTTTAGCCCTTTTTGGGAGATTTAAATGATGTGTCAGTATAACGCCAATCAGCGATGGCGGCTATTCAGAGAAGGAGTCAAATGCGATTATTGCACAAGATCAGCATTATTTTTTAGCTGTTGTGCAATACGATATTCAGAAGGGGTGGTGCCAACAATTTTTTTGAAAAATGTGTTAAACACAGATTTACTGTTAAAGCCGACATCAAGATAAATATCGGTGATAGTTTTTGTTTTTTGGGCAGGATCTATTAACATCACTTGCGCCTCTTCAATACGATAGTTGTTAATAAACTCATAAAAATTATTATCAAAATGGCGATTGATGATCATTGATAAATCTTTGCTGGACATGGTTAGCTTTTCAGCCAACATATCGAGAGTGAGATCAGGAAATAAATAAGGTTTTTGATTGCGCATAACACTATCGATTTTTTCGGCAAAATCAGGGTTGAGAATTTTTTCTTGTGCTGGCTTTTTAAGTAGCTCCGGCTCTTTATCCTTCTTTTGTTTAACCGCCTCAAAATTGGCAAAATAGCGCATGCTGGTAAACACTAACGCACACACCAAGACGAATAGTGCGTAATACCCACTCAATCCCATCAACTCAAAAACGCCAAAGTCGTAATGCTGAACATCAAAGTTTGTGTGAACCGCAATCATTTTTGAAAGGCTCAAAAGCGCCTCCATCAGCGTTACCGTTAAAAAGCCAATCACTAAAATTTTAAGCCAAAGAATATCAATTTTTTCAATATTGGAATGCGTTGCCTTGAGAATATCTTTGTATTTTAAAATTAATTGAAAGCTGGCAGCACAATAAATTACACGCAATATTTTACAGAGAAAATCAGCATTGACATATTGCACACTATAGACAAAAGTTTCCGTAGTAATCATTTGAATACGTTCGCTTAGTGGAAAGCGGTAATAAACTGCTACCATAAACAACGCAAAAATGGTAAGCGGCAATAAATGCAAGGCATCTTTTTTGCGCAAATGAAAGTCGCGAAACACCAGGGACTTTACATAAAAATATAGCAAGGCTGCATCAAGGTAATAGGCAAAACCACCCGCGAAAATAATCTGCGGAAAACTTTCACGCACTTTCACTTTAAATACCGCGCCCCACAGAATTAATTCATGAAACGGAATAAAAGCATGAGCAATCAAAAACGCGGCGAGGAAATAGTTACATATATTTTTAGGTGGATTAGTCGCAACCAGGAGTACAGCAAAACATAGACACAACAACGCAGTCATTAACAATATAACATCATGAAAATTAAACACTACTTGCGCCATCGTTATTTCTCTCCACCACTGGATGCAACATTCCGTTTAATCATCAAACTCAAACTCTAAATTGCCGCAAACGGGTTATTTTATTGTTATTAATTATATTGTCATTTTGAGCTCGGCTTCGGCTCGGCTTCAGAATGGCAGCCTACGGAAAGCAGAAGCAGGATACTAGCTTAGTTACCCAACTAATGAAAAGACTTGTCATTAGTTGACGTATGTGTACCCCAGCCAATTAATTTAGATATGTTTTAATTTGTCGCGAATTAACTCCTGATAGCCCTCACGATAGCCTGAATAACGCAGCACAAACCCCGAAGCCAATAAACGTCGATTGCTGCAACATTTATTGCTACCATTATTACCCAACTCAGCGATGCTTTTAGGGGGTACCGATATTACCACACCCAGTTGCTGCGCAAGCCAGGTCACCACTTCCGCCATGGATGCCGGGGTGCTATCGCTGGCGATATAAACTGCATCAAGTGCCTGCCGCAAACCAACCAAATGCGCAATGACTGCAGCGCAATCATCGACGTGGATACGATTCGTCATTTGCAATGAAAGCTGCGCACGCCCCTGCAATACCTGATCAAGTAAACGGTAGCGACCAGGCCCATAAATCCCGCTAAAACGCACAATTGTACTGCCAAAGCCGCCATCAAGAATGACTTGTTCCGCTTCCAGTAAACGTTTACCGCTAAAGCTGTCGGGCTCCGTAGGGGAGTTTTCATCCACCCAGCCGCCATCATTCTGACCATAAACACCGGTGCTGGATACAAATACCAGTAACCGCGGCTTACGCTGATGTGCCTTAAGGCTAGCGGTAAGATTTTTACAGGTTTGCACATAGGCCTGCGCATAACCAGCATCTGTAGCTGCGCTCGGCGTCATAGTAACGAGGATAACATCGAAAGCACTTTGCTTAAGGATGGAATCAAGTTGCTGCGGATCTGTCACATCACATGTCTGATAACGCAAATAAGTGGTATTGGCAGGCGGATTGCGGCGCAAACCAGTTACCACAAAAGAATCTGGCAATATTTTAGCGAAGCGCGTTCCAATATCGCCACACCCAACTATTAAAACTTGCTCTTTTGATAGACTTTGACTATTAACTGTCATATAAATAGCTTACCTTTTCCGTTAGAAATATTTTTATTTTGGAGTACTCATGACTCTCACCGAACTTCGCTACATAGTTACACTCGCACAAGAACAGCATTTTGGCCGCGCCGCCGAACGCTGCTTTGTTAGCCAACCTACACTCAGTATTGCGGTTAAAAAACTGGAGGATGAATTAGACGTTGCGCTGTTTGAGCGTACCAAATCGCGCGTACAGCCCACGCCACTCGGCGAGCAAATTGTCGCGCAAGCACATCTCGTATTGGAGCAAACCGCGACCATTAAAGACATGGCCAATGCCGGCAAAGATCAACTCAGCAGCCCACTTGCCGTGGGTGCAATTTTCACTATTGGCCCGTATTTACTGCCGCAGTTTATACCGCATTTACAGACACTGGCGAGCAAGATGCCGCTCTATGTCGAAGATGGTTACACTCACAACTTGCGCAAAAAACTACGCAATGGCGAACTGGATGTCATTATCGTCGCCCTGCCCTTTAGTGAACCGGATGTCGTTACCCAAGCACTTTACGATGAGCCTTTTGTCGTACTAATGCCGCACGATCACCCACTCACCGCTAAAACTGCTATTGATCCCGCGGAACTCGGCGGCGAAAAAATGTTACTGCTTGGCCAAGGCCACTGCTTTCGCGACCAGGTACTTACTACTTGCCCTAGCATCCAGCATTCAGGTGATAGTGCCTCCAACAATATACGCACCGCCGCCGAAGGCAGCTCGCTGGAAACTCTACGCCACATGGTAGCGTCAGGATTGGGTATCACCATTTTGCCGGAATCTGCAGCCATCAGTAATATTTACAGCTCTAACTTACTGGTGACACGCCCTTTCATTGCGCCCGCACCAAGTCGCACTGTTGCGCTTGCATGGCGTGCCAGCTTTCCACGACATAAAGCGATAGATGTGTTAAGGAAATCAATTCAGATGGCGCGACAGGGCTAACAACATAAGCTGAGATAAATGCTTAATTATTCTGCAACGGATGCAGCCCACAAAAATTATTGCTTTTTATTATGCAAAATAAAAAGCAACGCTGCGGAAGCCAAAAGGAAACCAAAAGGAAACCATGTCAAATATATTATCAAATACATTCAACCAATTTTTTTCTTCTGAAAAATCCAGCGGACTGTTGTTGATTGCTTGCACGCTAGTATCTATAGCGCTGGCAAATTCTGCAATTGGATTACATTATTTGAATTTTTGGCATAGGGACATTGCAGGATTGAGTATTGAACATTGGGTTAACGATGGGCTTATGACAATCTTTTTTTTGCTGATAGGTTTAGAGCTTGAGCGCGAGCTGTATGTAGGCGAACTATCGCAATTTAAAAATGCACTGCTGCCGATTATTGCCGCTATAGGTGGAATAATTTTCCCCGCACTAATTCATTTTATTTTTAACCACGGCACACCTACGCAAAATGGCATTGGCATTCCGATGGCAACGGACATTGCTTTTGCACTGGGTGTTTTGGCTATTTTAGGTAACCGAATTCCGGCATCGCTAAAAATATTTGTTGTAGCTTTTGCTGTTATCGATGACTTGGGCGCAATTATTATTATCGCCGTATTTTATACATCGCAATTATCTATCAACTATCTCTTCAGTGCTTTGGCAGTTTGGATTTTGTTAATAGTCTTGAACCGTCGCTTTCAGGTTATATCACTTGCGCCTTACTTGCTGGGAGGCGCGCTCATGTGGTTTTTTATGCTGAAATCTGGCATTCACGCTACAGTTGCAGGTGTTATGCTCGCATTCGCCATTCCATTTTCGACAAAAAACGATGACGAAAAATCACCCTCTCACCGGCTTGAACATTTTTTACATAAACCAGTCGCTTTTCTAATTTTGCCAGTTTTTGCCTTGGCCAATACCGGCATATTGGTGGGAACCGATTGGCTGCAAAGTTTAGCTAACATCAACAGCATTGGTATTATTATTGGATTGGTTGTGGGCAAGCCTTTAGGCGTTGGCTTACTGTGCTATGTAGCTGTATTGACTGGGGTTTGTCGCCTACCATCTGACTTACAATGGCCACATATAATCGGCGCAGGATTGCTTGGGGGAATTGGTTTCACCATGTCAATTTTTATCACCAATCTCGCTTTTGTAGGAAATAATGAGTTGGTCAATGGGGCAAAAATGGCAATACTGCTAGCGTCGCTGGCGGCAGGAATAGCCGGGTTTCTATGGCTGAAATATGCAACCAAATCGACAGTGACCCCTAGCTCTTAATTACACCGCGGCAAGTGTTAATAAATTAAAAAAATCCTTTACTGCTCAATCACAAGCGTTGGCGTCACTAATTAGCTACGCAATAAGGGTGCAAACAACCCATAACGCCAATTGCGCGCTGTCATTACCACAGTGACGCCATTGCGCTGTTCGAAAGGTAAGGCAGCATCGTCATTATTAAGATCATCAAACTCACGCGCGAGTTTTTTTAGTTTGCGCTGAAATTCGCCGCTGCTTTGTTTTGATAGCATCCCATTTAACACAATCAGGCATTCATCTTCATTTTTGAATTGTGTTGCGAAATATTCTTGGGCAATTTTTTCTTGAAAGAACTGTTGAATGGGGCCGTTATCGCGCCAACTAAAATTGGTAGCGACCAATAGTTTTATTTTATTTTTTGGTAACAGCTCAATGATTTTTAATTTATCCAGGCGGGCGAGTTTTTGAATACATTCATTTTCGCTGAAGTTGTAAAGCGTAATAATATCTTGCATCGTCCAACGGTTAAGTACCAACACCGTCATTAATAACAACACCAAATCCTGTGCGATTTCTTGCTCTTGCTCTACCGTTAAATGCTTCAGGCGTGGCTGCAGTTCATTCATCATTTGCACTAAGTCAGATATTTCTAACTCCATAATTTGGCAGATCTGTTCCAGGCGCTGAAGTGAAATAGTCTGCTCGGAAAAAAGCCGTTTTACGCTAGCTTCAGCGACTCCCAAGCTGCTTGCGACATCTGCATAAGTTAAACCGTGAGCCTTTAAAGCCTTTTTTAGAGTGCTTAGCAGAGGGCTGATTTGTGCCATAAATTCCTCATAGGTATCAATATACGCAACCAATAAACCACTTTAACGCTACTTTAATAAAATAAGTAGCATAATTTATTAGGACTAGGCATTCTGGCCCCGTCATTTACCCAAGGAGATAAATCGCCATGCAACAACTGTTTAAAATTAAAGGCTTCCTGCCTTACATCATCGTGTTATTCGTCAATGCATTTGTAGATCTTGGTCATAAGATTGTTATCCAAAATACTATTTTTAAAATGTATGACGGCCAAACCCAAATTATTTTAACCGCAGTGGTCAATGCACTTATTCTCATTCCATTTATTTTATTATTTTCCCCATCCGGTTTTATTTCTGACAAATACCCTAAGCAACAAGTGATGCGCTACAGCGCATGGGCAGCATTGATTGCAGTATTATTCATTACGCTGGCTTACTATCAAGGTTGGTTCTGGTTTGCCTTTGCCATGACATTGGCATTAGGAATTCAAGCCGCCATTTATTCACCCGCTAAATACGGTTATATCCGCGAGCTAGTGGGCGACCAACATCTCGCTGGCGCGAATGGCATTGTGCAAGCAATTACCATTGTCGCAATCTTAGGTGGCACCTTTGTTTTTTCTGCATTTTTTGAAAAATTTCTAACGGGTATTAACCTCACCAGTGAGGCCGCCATCCTGCGCAACATTGCGCCACTGGGCTGGATTTTAGTGGGAGTAACTCTCATAGAGTTATGGATGGTTTACCAATTACCAGCCAAACGTGAGCTTGATGTCGGCAAACATTTTTCATCGGCAGATTTTTTAAAAGGCACCTATCTTAAACAAAACTTAAAAACCATTTCCGACAAACGCGCGATTTGGTTATCCATTATTGGTTTAACCATGTTTTGGGCAATCGCCCAAGTGGTATTCGCGTCATTCCCTGCATTTGCAAAAGAAGTGTTACATGAAACAGATACCCGCGTTATTCAAGGCATTATTGCTTGTACTGGGCTGGGTATTATTGTGGGTTCACTCCTTGCAGGTAAAGTGTCTAAAAATTATATCGAGCTCGGTTTAATTCCTGTCGGCGCACTTGGTTTCGCGTTGTTATTGGGCGTTATGCCTGCATTAGATTCGCGTCTCAGCATGGCGCTCACATTCACCGCGCTCGGATTTTTAGGCGGACTTTTTATAATTCCGCTCAACGCATTAATTCAGTATCACGCGAAAGGTGATGAATTAGGCACGGTACTCGCCGGAAATAATTGGATTCAAAATATCGGCATGCTCGGGTTTTTAGGCATCACTATTTTATTAGCTTATATTGGTATCACCAGCGCGCAATTATTTTTTATATTGATGCTGGTGGCTTTAGCGGGTGCTATTTACACAGTGTATGAATTACCCCATTCATTAACACGCATTGTGTCGTCAATATTAATTCAAGGTAAATATAAAGTTGAAGTGGTAGGTTTCGATCATTTACCAAAAACCGGCGGCGTTTTATTGTTGGGTAATCACATCAGCTGGATCGATTGGGCGATGGTGCAAATTGCCAGCCCGCGTCCGGTACGTTTTGTGATGTTACGTAGCATTTACGAACAGTGGTATTTAAAACCTATCTTCAAATTTTTTGGCGTGATTCCCATTAGCAGTGGTCAAAGTAAAGAATCGCTGGAAAAAATTAATGAATTATTAAAAGCCGGTGAGGTTGTGTGTTTGTTTCCTGAAGGCGCCATTAGCCGTACAGGTTCGCTCGGATTATTTCACGCTGGTTATGAACGTGTTGTAGAAGGTGTTGAGGGCGTAATAGTGCCATTTTATTTACACGGCCTATGGGGCAGCAGACTGTCCCGCGCTGGCAGTGAAAAATTGCGCAAAAATACGTCTCGCGGATTACGTAGAGAAGTCGTTATTACCCTGGGACAAGCTCTGCCAATGGAGACCAAAGCAGATTTATTAAAACAAAAAATATTTGAGCTTTCATTTGATGCATGGGAATACCAAACTCAAAGCTTTGATCCATTACCGCTAGCTTGGATGCGCGCAGCCAAAGAACATTTAGCAGCACCTTGTGTAATTGATACCAACGGCATGGAGTTGAGCCACGCAAAAATGATGGCAGCCACAGCAAGTTTTGCAAAAAAAATGCGTACTCTTGATTTTGAAAAAAATGTAGCCATTCTGTTGCCCGCCAGTAGCGCCGCAATTATTGCCAATATGGCGGTGATGTTAAACGGCCAAACCGCAGTGAATTTAAATTTCACCACCAGCATTGCGGCCATACAGGTCGGGCTCAAAAATGCAGCGATAAAAACAGTTTATACCTCTGAAAAATTTATCCATAAAATGCAAACAAAAGGCATAGATACCGATGCCATGCTGCAAGGTTTGCAAATTGTTTATATGGAGCAACTACAACAAGAAGTATCAAAACTCTTACTATCCATTAGTTTTTTACTCGCGTATTTATTACCCGCCTATTCTTTCTATCGTTTATTTGGCCGCAAAGTTGGCGTTAATGATCCCGCTGCAATTTTATTTTCCAGCGGCAGTGAAGGCACACCCAAAGGCATTGTATTAAGTCATCGCAATTTTATGGCCAACATCAAACAAATTAGCGATGTGTTAAAAACTCGCGAAGACGATGTCGTCATGGGTTGCTTACCGCCCTTCCATTCTTTTGGTTTAACAGTGACAACTTTCTTGCCATTAATTGAAGGCATACCCGTTATTTGTCACCCGGATCCAACCGATGTATTGAATATCGCCAAAGCTATATCCCAGCACAAAGTAACCATCATGTGTGCAACTGCAACCTTCTTACGCCTCTACACGAAAAACAAAAAAGTACAACCGCTAATGTTGGACTCGTTACGCATTGTGGTAGCGGGTGCCGAAAAGTTATCGTCCGATGTACGCGAAGAATTTCACAGCAAATTTAATAAAATTATTTATGAAGGCTACGGAGCAACGGAAACTACGCCAGTCGCCAGTGTAAATATTCCCGATCAATTAGACACAAATGATTGGCATGTTCAAGTAGGCAGTAAAATTGGCACTGCGGGCTTGCCTTTGCCAGGTTGTTCATTCCGCATTGTAGACCCCATATCCATGCAATCACTCGCCATTGGTGAAGATGGCTTAATTTTGATTTCCGGCACACAAGTGATGTTGGGATATTTAAACGATGAAGAAAAAACGCGCTCCGTTATCGTAGAGCTGGATGGTCGTCGCTGGTATAAAAGTGGAGATAAAGGCCATTTGGATGTCGACGGGTTTTTAACTATCGTTGATCGCTATTCCCGCTTCGCCAAACTCGGCGGTGAAATGATTAGCCTTGGCGCCGTTGAACATGAAATTAAAAAAGTGATCAACGAAGCTGATATTGAAATGGTTGCCGTGAATATTCCTGACGATAAAAAAGGCGAGCAAGTGGTGTTATTAATTACGCTTGATATCGACAGCCATGAATTGCGTAAACGCTTACTGGAAATTAATTGCAACCCAATGATGATCCCTGCAATCGTACAACATGTTACAAGCATTCCAAAACTTGGTAGTGGTAAAACAGATTTTAGTGGCGCGAAAAAAGTTGCATTAGAGTTGGGAGTTTAGTCAAAGTGAAATTTATCAGTAAAATATTATGTACTTTCAGCCTTGGCTTAGCATTTTTGCTAATCCCGCATCTAAGTCAGGCGCTTAATAAAGATGACGAAAAATTACTGCCATTTGAAGGTAAACAGATAATTGATTTTCATGCCCATGTTGCAGGGCTAGGTTATGGGAATTCAGGCTGTTTTGTGAATGATGAAATGCGTAATAACTTTCGGTTTAGGTTTTATTTAATGGCAATGGGTACATCGCTGCAGGAATTACAAAAGGAAGGCGATCAAATTGTTTTTAAAAAAATTAGCGCCGCTGTTGCCAAATCAACAGTAGTTGATAAAGTCGTTATTTTATCATTGGACGGCGTGATCAACGCCAAAGGTGAACTGGATAAACAACTTACACAAATTTATGTACCTAATGAGTATGTTTATGCACAAACACGGAAGTACCCTAACCTATTGTACGCAGCCAGTATTAACCCCTATCGCAAAGATGCAATAGAAAGATTAGTTGCAGCAAAAGCGCAAGGTGCTGTACTCATAAAATGGCTCCCCTCAATTATGTTTATTGATCCCGCGGACCCTGCAATTATTCCTTTTTATCAAAAAATGGCTGAATTAAATATACCATTGCTAACCCACACCGGCATGGAGAAATCTTTCAGTCACGCGAAAGACGAACTTGCCGACCCGCATCGCCTGGCACTACCCTTATCACTCAATGTAAAAGTTATAGCCGCACATATCGCCACCACTGGCGAGTCCGAAGGTGAAGATAATTTCGCACGAATTTTACCCATGTTTAAACAGTACCCGAATTTGTATGGCGATATTTCCAGCCTCACACAAATTAATAAATTGGGCTATGTAAAAAAAGTGTTGGCTCACCCTGAATTAGAAGGCCGGCTTATTTATGGCACTGACTGGCCGCTACAATTTTTCCCAATAGTTTCGCCCTGGTACCACTTGGATGAAATTAAAATATCTGAAGCATTTGCCATTAGCAGCATGAGCAATCAATGGGATAAAGATGTCGCACTAAAAATAGCGATGGGCTTGAATAAAAATGTTTTTTTCAAGGGTGCAGAACTATTCATGCCAAAGCCTGACATGCATAACTTGTAATTTCACATCAGCAATTATATTTACCACATTCAACAAAGCAGGATAACCACCATGAAAAATATTTTTTTAAGGATCGCTTTATACTTACCGTTAATCGTAACTATATTGATTTCTGGGTGCGCCGGACAACAGCACTCGATCAAAAGTAGTGTTGTTGATTATTTATATCCCAACCAAGCTACAACCGTTATTGAGCCATCAATACCCGTATTAAAGCCACCGGTAAAAGTGGGTATTGCTTTTGTTCCGGATCGATCTTCCCGGTCTAGCGGTGCAAACTTGTGGACGGGAAATTCTGTATTGGAAGGCACATTAACAGAAGCAAAAAAAACACAACTGCTGGAAAAAATTGCTGCTCACTTTAAAAAATATACTTTTGTGGGTGAGATTCAGGTAATTCCTTCCGTGTACTTAACTGCTGGCGGTAGCTTTACGAATCTGGAACAAATAAAAACCATGTATGGAATTGATATCATTACACTAGTGTCTGAAGATCAAGTCCAATTTACCGATGAAGGATTACTTTCCGTAAGTTATTGGACACTTGTCGGTGCATATATGGTCTCTGGTGAGAAAAACGACACCAATACATTATTAGATGCAGTTGTTTATGATATCGAAAGTAAAAAAATGCTCTTTCGTGCACCGGGAACGAGTACGGTTAAGGGCAAAGCGACGCCTATTAATCTTGGCGAAGAACTCCGCGCAGATAGCATGAAAGGTTTTGATCAGGCCGCTGATAATATGATTGGAAATCTTGATGTACAACTTGCAAGTTTTAGAGAAAAAATAAAGCAAAATCCGGAACAGATAAAAATTAAATTATCGAGCCAATAGTTAATGAGCCAGCAGTAAATGAACCAATCTACGACCCTTGATCAAATTCCCGTCACCGCATTAAAAGGTGTTGGCGGAAGTTTGGCGACTAAACTGGCGAAGATTGGTTTGTTTAATCTGCAAGACGTATTATTCCACTTGCCGCTACGCTATATGGATCGCACTCGCGTTACTCCCATTGCAGCATTGCAGCCCAATATGAATGCCGTAATTGAAGGCGAAATTCGCGGTTGTGAAATTGTGTTTGGCAAGCGACGCAGTATGGTGGTGCGCTTACAAGATGGTACTGGCAATATTACTTTACGTTTTTATCACTTCAATAACGCGCAAAAACAGCGCTTGCAAACGGGCACGGGGTTACGCGTGTTTGGTGAAACACGGCGCGGCTCAGCGGGCCTGGAAATTTATCACCCTGAATACGAAGTGTTGGATGAGGCGGCACCTTTGCCATTGGAACAAAGCCTTACTCCTATTTACCCAGCGACAGAGGGCCTGACGCAAGCGCGACTGCGCACCCTGGCCTTGCAATCATTACATTGGCTGGATACTCATGCACTGCATGAATTGCTACCCGATGCGGTGCGCATTAAGCTACACCAAAGTTCATTAGCGGAGGCATTGCGTTTTTTACATCAACCTCCGGTGAACGCGAATACACAATTATTAATGGATGGCGAACATCCCTTTCAGCAGCGATTGGCCTTTGAAGAATTGTTGGCGCATCACCTGAGCTTATTGTTATTGCGCCGCCAAATTCAGGCCGATGGCGCTGTATCCTTAATTACAAATTCCAATTTACGACAAACTTTTCTTAAAAATCTTCCCTTTAAATTAACCAAAGCCCAAGCGCGGGTAACCGCAGAAATTGCTGCCGATTTAGCCAAACCTTTACCTATGCTGCGCTTGATTCAAGGCGATGTAGGTTCTGGTAAAACGGTAGTGGCGGCATTGGCCGCTTTGGCTGCGGTTGCCAGCGGGAAGCAGGCGGCGATTATGGCGCCGACGGAAATTCTTGCAGAACAGCATCGCCTTAACTTTAGCCGCTGGCTGGAACCGCTTGGCATTAAGGTCGGCTGGCTTACCGGTAAACTCAAAGTGGGCGAGCGCCGCAAGCAGTTAGCAGCTATTGCCAGTGGCGAGGCACAGATTGTTATTGGTACTCACGCGCTGTTTCAAGACACAGTCGAATTTGCTGATTTAGGGCTAATTGTGATTGATGAGCAACATCGCTTTGGCGTACATCAGCGGCTATCTTTATCAAGAAAGGGCGCATCTTCAACAGCAACATCTTTAACAAATAGTAGCGATGCGATTTTAACAAATAGTAGCGACGCGCTGCGGCCGCACCAACTCATCATGACTGCCACGCCGATTCCACGCACTCTAGCCATGAGCGCTTATGCAGATTTAGATTGCTCGGTGATTGACGAATTGCCACCGGGTCGTACCCCCATCACCACAGTCGTCATTAGCGATAAACGCCGCGAAGAAGTTATCGAACGTGTACGTTTAGGTTGTGCAGAGGGGCGCCAAGCTTATTGGGTTTGTACACTGATTGAAGAATCCGAAGTGTTAGAAGCGCAAGCTGCACAAGTAACCGCTGAAACACTGGCATTAGCGTTACCGCAACTGCGTATTGGCTTAATTCATGGTCGTTT
This sequence comes from Gammaproteobacteria bacterium, assembly GCA_043745725.1. Classification (GTDB taxonomy): domain Bacteria; phylum Pseudomonadota; class Gammaproteobacteria; order Pseudomonadales; family Cellvibrionaceae; genus Cellvibrio. Next base: position 21,344 of record JAYTSJ010000279.1, read on the forward strand.
AAAATCCGCCGAGAAAGAGACAATCATGGCAGCATTTAAAGCGAATGAGCTCGATTTACTCGTCGCCACCACAGTAATTGAAGTCGGTGTAGACGTGCCTAACGCCAGCTTAATGATTATCGAAAACCCTGAACGCTTAGGCCTTGCACAACTGCACCAGCTACGTGGGCGGGTCGGGCGTGGTGCAATCGCCAGTCATTGTGTTTTACTTTATGGCTCGCCGCTGTCGCACCATAGTAAAGAGCGGCTGCGAGTAATGCGGGAGAGTAGCGATGGCTTTTATATAGCCGAGCAAGATTTACAGTTGCGCGGCCCAGGCGAAGTATTAGGCACCCGTCAGACCGGTGAAATGCAATTTAAAATCGCGGATTTACAGCGCGATGCTGATTTATTACCCTCGGTAAAACACGCCGCAAATTTGCTGATGCTGCAATATCCGGAACTGTGTCACAAAATTATTCAACGATGGTTGGGTAAGAGCCACGTTTACCTGCAAGTTTAATCTTCGCTGGCTGCAAGTTCTAAATTGTCGACTATGCTCAATTAAGAGTATAAATCTTCACCCCCAAACACACCTTTCCTACTAACCATCAACCTCAAAGGAGCAGGCCGTGCCAGTACCAGCGAGCGTCCAATCATTATTGCAGCATAAAAATGTTGCCTATGGCTTAGCGGCCACCCCCTACAATGATGAAAATAAACGTTTGATATGGCATGACCAGTATTTACGCGATATGAGTGCAGCTAAATCATTGATTTTGCAAGATGAGCAAGGCCGGGTTCAGGTCATCATTGCCGCAGATCGCCTGCTTGACCTCAAAGCAGTTAATCGCAAAATGGGACGTGAGCTGCATGCAACCAGCCGTGAAGATATACGTAAGTTTTGTGCCAGCCACAAACTTGATTCAATACCTGCCCTGCCAAAACTGGCCGGATTACTGACCGTTGTCGACAAACACTTGCTCGATCGCACTGAACTGTTGCTCGACTCTGGCAATGAAGATCAGTTGGTGCGACTGGGTCGCGAAGAATTCGAACAAATTCTGGCAGATGCCATTATTTGCGATATTTCCGTCCCGCTCGCCCCACTTGAAGTAGACGATTCAACCATCAGCGATACCGACCAAATACTAGGCGCCGTGCGCAATTTCACCACCCTGCGCATTAAACAACGTCTTGAGGAAACATTGGAATTACCACCTTTATCTGAAACTGCCCAGCGCATTATCAAGCTGCGGGTTAACCCCAATGCTGATATTAGCGATCTAGCACAAATTGTTGAAACTGATCCTAGCTTGACGGCTCAGGTCGTAAGCTGGGCAGCATCGCCTTACTATTCAGCACCGGGTAAAATTAAATCCGTTCATGATGCAATTGTGCGTGTCCTGGGCTTTGATATGGTACTCAACCTTGCCTTGGGTTTATCCCTCGGCAAAACGATGACGCTCCCGAAAGAAGGTCCTCATGGCACTTTGCCTTATTGGCAACAGGCTGTGTACATGGCAGCAATGATTGAAGGCTTGGTGACTGCGATTCCGCGCGAACATCGCCCCAGTTTTGGCATGGCTTACCTCTGTGGCTTGCTGCACAATTTTGGTTATTTGATTTTGGCTGAAGTGTTTCCACCTTATTTTCACTCTTATTGTGAATTGGCCGACGCCAACCCTCATGTAAACCATCAGGCAATTGAACGGCATTTACTCGGCGTTACTCGCGAGCAGCTTGCCAGTACCTTGATGTCGCTCTGGTCCATGCCCGAAGAAGTTGTTATCAGCTTGCGCCATCAGAATAACCCTGACTATCAGGGTGAGCATGCTAGCTACGCCAAACTTATTTTCGTCGCCCAGCGCCTGCTACACCAGCACAATATTGGCCAAGGTCCGAAACTTGAGATCCCTCAACAACTATTTGATGATCTACATCTCGACCCTGAAAAAGCTCAACAAACTATGCTCAACATTCTTGAGTCAGGGCCTGACTTACAACATATAGCCCAGGATCTAAGCCCACATCACTAGCAGGCTAGCTTCTGGTATGCTACAAAACCCCTGACACCGAAACCCCTTCTTAAGGGGTTTTCTGTTTTTTAAGATGAGATATTAATGCCGATATCCGCCAACCAAATTGAACTGTCGAAGCAAACTGCACAGACAAAGCAAACTGCAGAGATAAAACAAGCCGCGGATATTTTAACGGCACGCCGCATAGATGGAACTCAAGGCGATCGCCTACCGGACAACTGCAGACCCACCGACATTGACAGCGCATTAGCGATTCAAGCGGCGATAAGTGAACGCTGGTGTGAACTAATGGACGACTCCATCGGTGGCTGGAAATGTGGTCTACCGGCAATCGACAAAATCGTTGCTGTGCCCATTTATACCCGCACTATAGATTCAATTCCGCCAATAAGTTTATGGCCTAAAAATGACAAAGCGCGAGTTGAGCCAGAACTGGCCTTCTTTTTTGGGATAGATTTACCATCGCGTAGCACAGCTTACACACCGGCAGAAATTGATGCCGCCATAGTGCGCACCCATCTCGCATTGGAGCTTATCAATAGCCGTTATAGCGAGCCGAAAACCTGTAGTTTCCCCGAAATGTTGGCGGATGGCCTAGTCAACCAAGGCTTATTTATCGGCCCGGAAGTGGACGCGGAACTCGCTCGCGCAGCCAGTGAATTCAAAATTAGCGTGACCTGTAGCTATGGTGAAAATTCGGAGCACCAGGGCCGCCACCCTAACATCCACCCACGTGCGCCACTTTACTGGCTGGTAGAATTTTTACGTGCGCAAGGTGAAGGTATTAGCGCCGGGCAAGCCGTTATTACGGGTTCATTTGCCGGCGTGATTGAAGTGCCACTGAACACTGATATCAACTTTAACTATGCTGGCTTAGGCAATATGCACGTAAATTTTAAGGCGAAAGGGTGAGGCGCTGGATGAGATATCGAATCGTTTTACTTTGCTTATTCGTAACGTTTCATACTTTTACCGCTATGGCGAATGTTGCGTACACTAAAGATGTCCAACTCCCCAAAAAAGAACTAGTGTCGCTCGAAGAAATTGTTTGCGGTAAACCTCACAATCTAAAAGCAGAGTCAATTCAGGGAATGAAAGATCTGCAAACGAAGGCAGCATTCGACTCCGCATTTGTCCAATGCCAATCCCACGGCGAGTTCGAGGGCAAACCTATGCACTACCAAGCGGGTTGCTCGTTTTCCAAAGGGAAATGGTTATGCAATCAGGAAGGGCTCGAAATTGTCGTCAGCGCTAACGGTAAAAATGTCAAAATGCACCCTTGGGGTATCTCGCCTGAATCAGCCTACCAAATTCTTACCAAAATCAGCACTTACGGTACTTTTCAAGGCATAACGATGGACGACGCTATAGGTTCAAGTTGCTATATTTCGCCATCGAAAGACGAGGACATGGTGGAGCTGAATTGCCAGTCCATCATAACCGTTTCATTTTTTTGCCCCCAGCCTCAATTAACTAACTGCCCTCGGGTAGTTTATGTCAGCCGACCACTGATCTAGTCAAAGGTGTAATCGTTATGTCCAGCCAACCCTTAACCGACCCGTTAAAAACCAGCCCTTTTTACAGCTGCCATATTCCCGTACGCTGGGGTGACATGGACGCCTTCGGACATGTGAACAACACTATTTATTTTCGCTACTTTGAAGAAACACGTTTTCAATGGATGCTGGAAAAGGGAATACCTATTGGCGGAGGTACTTATCCCGTTGTCATTAGCATTGGTTGCACCTTCTTCCGCCCCGTATTCCACCCGGACACTTTGCGTATTGACGTGTATATCTCTGAACCTGGCCGCTCCAGCTTTATGGCAACCTACAAGGTTTACTCTAGCGCAGACACAGAGAATCCTTGCAGCGAAGGCTACTCAAAAATCGTGTGGGTAGAAAAAACGACCGGAAAATCTGTTGCTTTGCCAGATGCGGTACGCGCGTGGTTTTAGGGGTGCGCGAACTTAACCCGAGCGTTAAGTAGAAAAAATAATTAAACAAAACTTGCAAATGATGCAAATGAAAAAGGGCGCAATAAATGCGCCCCTAACAATCAATAACACAGAAAACCAATTATACATTCACCGCATCTTTCAACGCTTTGCCAGGCTTGAAGCTTACACCGTTAGAGGCAGAAATCTGGATGGCAGCGCCAGTTTGTGGATTGCGGCCAGTACGGGCAGCGCGGTGACTTTGACTAAAGCTGCCAAAGCCTACCAAAGCGACCGCTTCGTCGCGACTCAGAGCATTGGTGATTTGTTCAATAATGGCAGAAACTGCGGCATCAGCTTTATCTTTGGTTAAATCGGCTTGTGCAGCAACAGCGTTTACTAAATCGGATTTGTTCATGTGTAGATTCCTATCTTTGTCGTAATTAATAACATCGAGGTAATGATTTCAAATTACTGTGCGAGCATATCTCTGCCACCCTCAAATTTGAGCTGCTAGAATGCCAGCTTCTTTCGTCTTTCGCCTAGAGTTTTTTCATCTTGCCAACTTTTTTACACTCAGACCGTGAATTGCACTGGTTTAGCACGCCCAAGTTGCACATAAATCCAGCACCCTGCGCCAAGTTACGCTCGTGGTTACTAGATAAGGGTTCGCTAACCGCTAAACTCATTCACTTAAGTGACGGTGAATTTCGGGTTCAAGTACTACACCAAACCCACTCGCGTGCTAATCGCAGTGAAGCCTTGGCGTTGGGTATCACACCTCATCAGCTATGCCTTGTCCGCGAAGTATTGCTGCTCGGGAACAATCAAGCCTGGGTATTTGCACGCAGTGTGCTACCGCTTAGCAGCCTTGTCGGTGTGTACGTCACCTACGCAAACAAGGCAATCGCCCCCTCGGCGCGTTTTTATTCAGCCAGCCGAAGTTAATACGCAGCCCCATTGCCCTCAGTTTGATAAACCGCCATCATAACTATGTACCCGCAGTATTCATGGGCAATGCACCAGTGTGGGGGCGACGCTCAATTTTTTATGTTGCCAACAAACCATTACTAGTGAGTGAAGTGTTTTTACCCAGCTTCCCTGCTGCAATGAACGCGGGCTTAAGTGACGCTGGCTTAAGTAACGTGGGTTCAATTAACCTGGATGCACAGTAATGAAAACCCCTATAACTCAGCCGCGTAAACGCAACCCTAAATCTTTACAGCCAAAATTGCAGCCACCGACCACACAATTGTCGGATTACGCAAAATTAATGCGTCTTGATAAACCCATCGGCATATTGCTATTACTTTGGCCAACACTATGGAGCCTATGGCTTGCCGCCAAAGGTTTACCGCGCTGGGATTTGTTGCTGATTTTTACGCTTGGCGTGATAGTCATGCGCTCTGCAGGCTGCGTAATTAACGATTTTGCTGACCAAAAAATTGACGGCAAAGTAGCACGCACACAGGGGCGACCACTAGTCACCGGCGCAATCTCCAGCCGCAGCGCTTTACTATTATTCGCTCTGCTCTGCCTTTGTGCTTTTGGCTTGGTACTGTTGACTGACGCACTCACAATTAAACTTTCAGTGGGTGGCTTGCTACTCGCATTCATTTATCCCTTTATGAAACGCCATACCCATTTACCACAAGTGGTGCTGGGGGCAGCCTTTGCCTGGAGCGTGCCCATGGCTTTCGCAGCACAAGCAGGCGAACTCCAACAAAACATGTGGCTTATTTACGTCACAGTAGTGCTTTGGACGGTGGTGTACGATACGTTTTATGCAATGGTAGATCGTGCTGACGATATCAAAATCGGGGTTAAATCCACTGCTATTTTATTTGGCGATCAAGACCGCTTTATCACAGGCGCGTTACAAGTCATGACGCTCTACAGCCTATACCTAATCGGTCAACGTTTTGGCTTAGGAATGTATTACAACATCAGCCTCCTAAACGTTGCCGGCTTGTTTTGCTACCAGCAAGTTTTAATTCGTTATCGTGAGCCCGCCGCGTGCTTTAAAGCCTTTTTAAACAATAATTGGGTAGGTGCAGTGGTATTTATGGGCATTACGATAGATTTAACGCTCAAATAATCGAAAAATTGCCTAATCTGTCACTAACATGTAACAAATACTTCATTTAATAAGCAGCAATATTAGCTTCACATTGAATGGACTAACAGGCAGGCCTATGACCAATCGTAAAATTTTAATTGTTGATGATGAATCCGCTATTCGCGACATGCTACGTGTAGCATTAGAAATGGCTGATTATGACTGCCGCGAAGCGAGCAATGCGCAAGATGCTCACGCTATTATCATTGATGAAAAACCTGATTTGATTTTACTCGATTGGATGATGCCCAATACCAGCGGTATTGAACTCGCACGCCGCCTTAAGCGCGATGAGGTAACTGCAAATATTCCGATTATTATGCTTACCGCCAAAGGCGAGGAAGATAATAAAATCCAGGGCCTGGATGTGGGTGCAGACGACTACATCACCAAGCCTTTCTCACCCAGGGAATTGGTTGCGCGCTTAAAAGCCGTCCTGCGTCGCGCAAGTCCCGACGTATTAGGTTCACCCATCATAGTGAAAGGTTTATGCCTCGACCCTTCCAGCCACCGTGTTACCATTAACGATTTCTCGGTTGATATGGGCCCTACCGAATATCGTCTGCTAGAATTTTTTCTTACCCATCAAGAACGCGCCTATACTCGCGGCCAGCTACTGGATCACGTATGGGGCGGTAACGTCTATGTGGAAGAGCGCACTGTGGATGTTCACATTCGTCGCCTGCGCAAAGCGCTTACTGTCGATAGCCACGAAGATTTAGTGCAAACTGTGCGCGGTACCGGTTATCGCTTCTCAACAAAAGCAGAAGCCTGAGTAAACCGTCCACACTAAGGCAACAACAAGAGGCTTCTTACTTTGCTGCATGGTTTTAAAGCCGAACTTCGGCGTCTGGTTATTATCCTTCTGCTTTGCTTTGGTTTCGGCTTGCTCACACATAAATTGAGCTGGGTACTATTGCTTGGCATCAGTTACTACATCCTAACCATTCTCTACCAAATGCGCCGCCTGAACCAATGGCTATTACATTCCAGCCACACGGAGCCACCAGAAGCTGATGGTATATGGGGTGAAATTTTTAACAATATTCATCACCTGCAACGCCACCAACACGCTGAAACTAAAAAACTACAAGCAGTAATTAAACGCATTCAAGAAATATCTTCCGCATTGAAAGATGGCATTATTATTTTAGATTGGCGCGGCCATTTGGATTTCTGGAACCCTGCCGCGCATCGTTTGATGGGTTTTCATAGCAAAGATCAAGGCCAATCGGTGATTAATTTTATTCGTCACCCAAAATTTGTGAGTTATTTTGAAACTGGCGACTACAGCGCACCGCTCGAATTACCTTCGCCGCGTCACACAGCCAAACAACTTCAATTTCAAATTACTCGTTTCGGGCAGAAAGAGCGATTAATTGTCGTGCGGGACGTAACACAGCTGCATAGCCTTGAACAAATGCGCCAGGATTTTATTGCAAACGTATCCCACGAAATGCGTACACCCCTTACCGTAATCAACGGTTATGTGGAAACCCTGAGCGATAACAACACCATTCCCGCTTGGACAAAACCGCTGCAACAAATGCAACAACAAGCACAGCGTATGACACTGCTTGTTAACGATTTAATTATGTTATCAAAATTGGAAACCACTGAAATTGGCCACAATCAAAAATTGGTTTTGCTGGAGCCTTTATTAATTTCCATCAAAAATGAAGCAGAGGCGCTGGGTAACGACAAAAACCAAATCATCATGCTCACCTGTGAAGAGTCCATCAACATTTTTGGAAATGAAAAAGAATTACACAGTGCGTTCTCCAATCTCACCATCAACGCAGTTAAGTACACTCCGGCAAATGGCAAAATTGATTTACGTTTATGGCAAGATCAGCAACATATTTATTTTTCAGTGACTGATAATGGGCCAGGCATAGACAGCAAACATATTCCGCGCCTTACGGAACGCTTTTACCGTGTGGATGCCAGCCGCAATAGCAGCACTGGCGGTACCGGCTTAGGTTTAGCGATAGTAAAACATGTGCTCATGCGCCATGATGGCGAATTAAAAATTAGCAGCGAAGTAGATAAGGGTAGCATTTTTACTTGTGTGCTTCCGCTCACTAAGTAAACAAACGATCACTACTAATTACTCCATTAGCGACCAATTGTTATTATGCATTTGCTAAAAAATCATGCATTATAAAAAGCTCAATAGCATTTGACGAATTAGCATCATGACAACTCCACAAATGACAACCCAAAAAAATAATCCTCTGCACGGCATTACTCTCGAACAGATTATTGTAAAACTCTCCGAGCATTACGGCTGGGAAGAGCTCGGGCAACGCATTAATATTCGCTGCTTTCAAGCTGACCCCAGCGTCAAATCAAGCTTGAAATTTTTGCGCAAAACCCCTTGGGCGCGCGAAAAGGTGGAACAGCTTTATATTGATAGTTTGCCTTAAATATACATTCTATTCCTCTAAACAAATAACTACAGCAGCGTGATATGCCTTCCAATAAATAGGTATCACGTAAGAGCGTGAATTTTGTGGCAAATGAATATGGCTCGGCGCGCCTTCCAGCATCACTGGTACCGAAATCATAAACTCATGACCAAAAATGCTGCGCGCATTGCCAGAAATAGTATTGGCAACTTCGCCCACTAAATCAAATAAATTCTCACTGCAAGTATCTATTTCGCCAATGCTTAATAATAAATGCTTCAGCAAAATACGTGGCGCAGTGAAATACACACAACCGCGATACGGGCCAGATATGCCAATAATTCCGGTCACATCGTAAGCAGCAGGATTTACATTTTCGACTAAATAAGGTGTGCCGACTTTTACATCCTTATCATTAGTATGTTCGAAAAATCGCACTGCACCATCAATAAAAACTTGTAGCGTTTGTTCAGCCATTATCGTCTTCCGTTAGTTCGACTAGCGCATCGATTAATTGCTGTTCAGTAAAAGGTTTACATAAAAATCCACGCGCACCTTTTTTTAACGCAGCAATACC
>JAYTSJ010000280.1:0-3979 GCA_043745725.1 Gammaproteobacteria bacterium
TGAAGCTTAAATGTATCGGACAATGCATCTTTGTAATCAAAACCTAAGGTTAAAACATGTTGAAAGTCAGCGCTATAATTCATAGGTTTTACATAACGAAGGCCTCCAATCTGGCTATGACCTATTACGCGTATGTCGTTAACAATGACAACACTTCCTGTTTTGCTATCTGAATAAACACCATAAAGCGCTAAACGACTGGCGCCATCTTCTACTGGCACAATATAGGTACCTACTAAAACACGAATTTCATCGAGGTTTTCTGGTGTTACTTGCATCATTAAAGAAAAGTTATGAAATTTATTCCACAAATTTTCATAACCAACACTGCCACTTAAGCGGGTTGCAGTGGTATTAGCAGAAGCATAATTGTTGTATTCAATTTCACCGTGCAGCGGTAGTTGATCTTTTACTTTTAATTCAACATCTACAGTACCAGGGCTATCGCCCTCTTTAAGTACGGGAACTACGCGTAAATCTGAACTCAAAGCATTTAGCTTATTCAGTTCTTGTTGCAATTGGGGAATATAAAGTGCCCCACCCTCTTTAGCCGCTGGCACCCGTTCTTTTATATCGCTCAATAGAAAATAATCTGAGCCCGTAACTTTAACGCGAGAAATCATTCCTTCAGTAACATCCAGCTTTACTTTCCCCCCAACAACATCTTGCTCTGGAATATCAACCACAACTACCGGATAACCTGAATCGCGGTAAAGTTTTTCTAACGCGTGCGCAGCCGCTTCAACCGTCGAAAAACTTTTTTCCGGCCCAACAAAAGGAGTCAATACATTTTCAATAATTTCTGGTGCTATCAGGTTTATGCCATGAACCTCAAATTCCCAAATATTAAATTTATGTTCGGCTTTTTTCGGCGCTGCTACCATTGGCGTTTCGGCTTCAGCGGCGATCGGCGATGCTGGCGGCGATGCATCCACTTCATCAAGATTTTCAGCACGCAAGATTGAAGAACCCAATGTCAGCGGAAACACCAACAGCCAAGGCAACAAAATACTCCTAAACCGGTTGAGCCCAACCGGATTTTTAACTGTTTTTATTTCACACATCCAAATCACAACAATTTTTTCTCCGTAAATTTTTAAAATTTTCTGACCCATTAAAAATCAAAACCCAAAATATCGATTGTGACAAACGCAGCACCTTTTTGATCAAGGGCTTCTGATAAACCACCACCCATTGAATCTTTTGCTACTGAATCTGCTGCTGAATTAGTAGCAGCACCTGCGCTTGCCACACCAGACGACACACCAGTAGCAACGGGAATCCCGATAGAAACTCCACCTACATCTATGTTGTCCGCACCTATAACTTGTTGTGCGGCAATCAATACATCGCCTTGCGAGCCAATACCGGCATCGCCAGCATTAACAACACCAGTTGGCGCAAATAAATAAACAGCGCCGGGTGCACGATCTTGAGTGAAGCGCGAATTGCGGATACCACTGCCCGCAACAGCTGCCTGAAAGTTAACTGAGCCGTCCTCATTAATAACCGGTGGCGGAACAGATAGAGCAGATTTTGCGCCACGACCTGCATCGATATTGCCCTTGGATGACCAAAGCAAAATATCACCACCATCAAGCGCAAAAACCCGCGAAGCATTTACATTAATATTGTCATTTACCGTGGCGTTAACACTGCCGTTACGCAATGCAATCAAACCAAGTTTGGATGGATCTTTCTTAACACCACCACCAATGGCCGCAGCGCCAACATCAATACCACCGCCAGGAGCGAGCATGTTTACGTCGCCACCTTGCAACGTTTGCACGGTGCTAAAAATCAAACTTATATCGCCTTTGTAATTAACGTCCGTGGAATTCTGGTTAGGAAAAAGTGCAGCAATAGCAGCGCTACTACGCACAAAGCCATCTTTCGTTTTATCAACAATCGAATAGGATGCATCTTGAATACCACCCTGTTTCACTTCGCTAAAATAGGTTTGCAAAATCAACCCGCGCTGGGCATTCACTGAAGCAGATTTAAATGCAGCAAGCGCTAACTTGTGTTGCTCTTCCAGTGGCAGCGTAAGGAGTGTGGCTGCATCAAGACGGTCACCGCCAAAACTTGTAGAAGTGACCAGTTCAATTAAATCACCGGCGTAATTATCACCGCGGTTATCAGCAACACGGAAAGCAATTTGCTGCTGTTTTATAGTCGCGAGGCTTTGGAAATCTTTACGCGCTGCTGCTACAGATGTAGCGAATTCCGAATCAGAAAGATTTTGTGATTTCAATCCGGCGAAATAATCACTATGGGTAACACTGCTTACTGATCTAATAAAATGCTCAGCATTAGTGTGATTATTGAGATCCAAATTTAACGCGTAATTTATCAATTGCTCAGTAGTAGTTTCGCCGTTTAAGGCCGTAAAACTACCTAAATAGTTATCCGTAAAGCCGGCATAATCCGGCGCAGTTTTTACGCCAGCCAACAAATTAATATCTGCACCGGACTCTTCACCAAAACCATTTTTTAACAAGTTAGGGTTGCGTTGCGCACCAATAGATTGAATACCGCGAGATGCACCCAAGGAAATGTTACGGCCAGCGAGCACATCCAAACTGCCATAACCAGTAATATCAATACCCTGAGTAGCCGAGCTGCCATCCACAAGATTGGTAATGGGGTTGCGCGGTGTCGCAAATACCAAATCGCGTCCCGCTTTAACAGTGCTCACATCATTTTCATGAACATTCTGGAATTCAAAGGTAACGTTATTAATATCGCGACCGGCAGAAATCGAGGCGTGGGTGGGTGTTATTAAACGAATATTACTGATGTCCCCATTTTGCGCAATGACACTAACGGGTTCTGGATTTTTAGTATTGGTGTAAAGCGGAACGCCTGCATGCATAAAAGTGAAAGGGTCCTTTTGTTCAGCCGCATTAATCGTGGTGACGCTGAAACGAACTTCTGCATCGCCCAACACTGGTTTAATTATATTCGGCAGCAGACTAGGATCAATATCCGCCATGTTGATGTAAAAATTATTGTCGGAATAAATATTTTTTCCTGCTAGCAGGTTTAACTTTCCATCTATCGATGGAAATAAATTAATCCCTCCAGGTGTATTTTTAAATTTTATATCACCTTGCAAAGCATGAACTTGTAATTGCGCCGGATACACATTTGCAATTAACGCACCAGCAGCAGCATTAACAAATGGAGCCTCACTAGCGGGTAGTGCTACTTTTGCCGCAAAACTGACATTGCCAGACAAAGAATTCACACTCAGATTTGAATCTGCACCATAAGTAAAGAAACTACTTTCATATTGGGAAAGAACAATACTATTTATCAATGCAAAAGTGCCTGTTTGCTTGGCACTTATGGCAGCAACAGTAGGGTTGAGAATATTGCCAAGATTAACATTACCATTTGCAGATACAGTTATTTGACTATCGGCAATTTCCAGCGCTGTAGGATTTCCATTGGCCGCTGCGATAATTTGGCCGCCAGCATGAATATCGCCTTTACCGTGAGCGACAAAGAAATCACCAGAAACTATATCGCCACCAGCATTCACATTTAAATCGCCACCGCCTCGAATTAAAAGAGACTCTTTGGTGGTATCGAAGAAAATAATTTGACCCGTTTTTTCATCAACTTTATAACTGTTATTTTGGCCGGTAGTGGGCAACGCAACTGATATGTTATTAATATTTCCACCCGCAGCAATAGCAACATTTCCACCACCAAGTGTTGCTATACCCTGGTTAAAATGTTCATAAACAACGGCCCATGTGGCGGGCAGATTATGACCGAACGGAAAACTGTCAGCATCACCTGTGACTATTCCTCCTGCATGTTGCAGCCAATCATTTATTAATTGCGGTGTTCCTTTAGCTTCAACATTATTCCCGACATTTATTTGAATATCACCGCCATTTATCGCGTAATTTGCGTTGGCCATGACGAGGATATCCAAAAGATCCTCATCGCCAATTACATCATAAAT
>JAYTSJ010000281.1:0-14043 GCA_043745725.1 Gammaproteobacteria bacterium
GTCAAAATTAAATACATCAGGAATAACATACGGCGTTACAGTAGTGTCTGCTAGGCGATCAATAACAGCATGCATACGCAATTCAGCACGCATGGGAAGAGTAACAAAAACGATATCAATTTTATCATCCCGAGCATCCTCGTAAAGCTGATCCAACCCGCCATTCACCGTAATATTTTGCCCTATTAAACGGCGACCTACATCATCGTTAGCAATACGATCATCATAAAAACCCATTATACGATAACCCAACCAAGGCATATCGTTGACGGTATTAATCATGCGCAAACCCAAATCATTTGCACCGACGATAGCTACTCGACGCGGCTCCGAAGGATTAGAACGTAGCTTCGCCAAAAACACACGCCGGCTCCAATGCAAACCGATCATTACGATAGGAGTCACCACTAGCCAGAGAAATATTGCGGATAGGCTTACGCCTTTAAATGGTTGAATAAAAAACATTGGCACGCTAATAATTAACTCGGTAACAATCCAGGCAACCATTATGCGAGAGGCAAGATTCAACATAGAATGGCCGCGCCATAAATAATATATTTCATTACTTTCAGCGAATAATCCAAAAATAATAACAGCACTTACGGCGAATATCGTATAGACGTTATTCCATTCTATTTGTGCAATTTGCAAAATAAACCAGAGCAAAAAAATAATAAGCAGACTATCAAACGCACGAAACAGCGCCAATATATTGGAATGATGCAAGCGAATTTCCTGCGGCTTTGCGGACAATTCAATCGGGCTCATTGCGGCTCCCAATATTTGCTGACTACCCATAACGAACTCTCCACGAAGTTGACTACCTTATTCATGTGATCTGCACTAATCAAGCCAAAAAAATACATCATAAAAATAAATTGAATATTTTTTGATATGTAAAAATAACGGAAAAAAATTCAAGAATACTGAATGGCGCGCGCTTCATTTCAAGGCACACCCTGAAAAAAATGCTCATGAAAGTAATGCACAACAGAAAAAATAAAATCTTTTGTGACCAGGAGTCAGAACTATATAAAATAAGATGGCTTCAATCGGTGCGTTGGCACACATACAATATTGTCAGCAGAGCAATTGTATTTTTAACGAAACGTCGTGAGGCGGTTGATTTATTTTGTGCGGATTATTTGTTTGCGAAATGCATAAATAAAAAATTATTTAATGTCGCGAAAATTGTTTATGTAAATGCCCATATGCGGGCATCTATTGAATACGCGGCGCCTATTTGATACATAGCTACTCTTTTGATATACAGTCCCTATTTTGATACACAGTCCCTATTTTGATACACAATCCCTATTTTGATACGCAGCTCCTGTTTTTTAATAAGCAGTTCCTATTTTTTAATACGCAGTTACTTTTTTTGATACACAGTTCCTATTTTTGATGCGCAGCCCCTATTTGATGCGTCGCACCAGCTTACCTATCACATCCCAGAGTATAGGCGGCATCACTGCTTTACCGATACGCCTAGCCCTATCAGACTTACTCATAAATAAAAAGAGTGAATTTTGCCGAGCTTCGCGATCAATTTTGGCAAAACGATTTGAGTAATAATAAGACGCCAGTGAACGCCGTTTTACACCTTCTGGAGGCGTAAGAGGATGCGGGTGACCATGAAAACTATTGCGCCCATGTCGCATCAGAATAGTGCGACCAAACTCTGGCTCAACGCTGGTCACCCGCTGTGTAGCGGTGGCATCCCATAATTCCAGTGCACCGCCCCACTCCGGTAGCCAGTATTTATTGAGGTAGGTAATCATTACCATTTCATTATGCAGACCTGAACGTAAATGTCGGTCAAAATCCCGATGAATTCCAAAACGTCCACCTGGCTTCGTTTCATGCAGCCCACCACCATAAAGATGGGCATCAACCAGTAACTCATCAACTTCCGTCAAGAGTGAAAGTACCTGCACAAACCAGCCCGAATTTACCAAACCAAAATATATTTGGCTGGCCGGGCCAAGGCTCGAACCCAGGACAGAACGTTGCGTATTTTGATTTTTATTTGTCACCGAGCGCCATGCTGATGCATTATTTAACTCAAACTCTTCCAATATCAACTCAAGCAGCACCGGGTTGAACCAGTTGTTTTCTATAAGGTGTTGAAATGGCTGGGCAGATTGCAGGCGATTACGCAAATTGAGGAGATAAGCTTCATCGTATAAACGCGGATCAACAAGTTCATTCAAGCCAAGTCGCTTGCCGCGAATGGTTACAAAATCGTCTGAGCCAAGCATTGAGCATCTCCAGTCAAAAAACTAAAAACATCACATTTCATCATGAGAATAATGATAATGGCGCCTAAGTTATCATGCAACTATCAAGCCCGCAGCTATATAATGATCACCACCTACCGATAAATAACTATTTATGACCCACCTGAAATACTTTACTGGCTATCCAAGCGAAACTACCGAGCAAGTCCAACAGGTTATTGTTGATCAGCGCTTGAGCGAAATTCTGCTTAAAAAATATCCCCACGCTCATGCGGTACGCACCGACAACAACCTCTATCAGTACACGATGGATTTAAAAAATCAATTTATGAGCAAGGCTCAGCCACTTAACAAAGTCTCTTACGACAACAAAATTAAAGTGATTCAGCACGCACTCGGTCAACATCATTACATCAATCGAATACAAGGTAATAAAACCAAGACCGTGAATGAAATTAAAATTGCCAGCCTTTTTCGGGTTGCACCAGAAGCTTTTTTAAAAATGATTGTGGTGCATGAACTGGCGCATTTTAAAGAGAAGGAACACAACAAAGCGTTTTACCAACTTTGCCGGCATATGGAACCCAATTATCATCAATACGAATTTGATGTGCGTTTATATCTTACGCAACTGGATTTGTTTGGGGAGATTTACTAATGGAAAAATTATTGTTTCTGAAATTCCGCAAAAACTTCTATATCAACTTTATCTGCAATCGCAGGAACTAAATAATCAATACCAAAAACGGAGCGATTGAAACTTGTGGTTGCAGAAAATCCTAATGTGTAATTTCCGGTTAACATATTATTCCCACCACCATTAAACACCACATCTAAAACAATGGGTTCAGTTACACCATGCAAAGCCAGCGTACCGGTAAACTTTGCATGATTTTCATCGAGCAGTTGCACACTGGTGGTTTTAAATAAAGCTTGTGGATATTTTTCGGCATCAAACCAACTACTACCGCGTAGGCTTTCCTCAAGATCTGCATTATTAACATCAACGCTGGCGATATTAATCAACGCGGATAATTTTGCATTAGCCATATTTTTTGGATCGAATTCTAAACTGGCTTCCACCGTATTAAACCGCCCGACAAAAGTCGACATACCCATGTGATTTATCTTAAACAAAACACTGGTATGCTGAGGGTCAGTTTTATAGCTACCTTTTTCGAGTATAGCAATAACCGTTTTTATTTTTGGCTGAATAAGATAACCGCAAGAAGACAACACCGACATGAGTGCCGCGGCCATTAACAAGATAATGAGTGAGCGATGATATTGCTGAATACAATTGCGCATAAAACTCACTCACTAAAAACAAATATCGATTAAAAATATAAAGCTCCGACTAAGGAGCTTTTTTTGTTTTTCCGATGCATTAATCTTATTGATTGCTATTCTGGCAAAGTAATATTTAATTCCAATACCGAGCAGTGATCAGATTCATCCAAACTTACAACGACCTGATCCGAATCAATATTAATGTACTTGCGAATAACATCGATAATTTCTTGTTGCATCTTCGGTAAAAAATCCGGTTGTTTACGCCTATGGCGCTCATGCGCAACAATAATTTGTAGCCGTTCTTTGGCGCGCGCCGCCGATGTAGGCTCACTCTTTTTTTGAAAGTAACTGAAAAAGCTCACAATTATTTACCTCCTAGCAAACGCTTGAAGAAACTTTTCTTTTCTTCCTCAAGAAACCTATGGGCCACATCTTTACCAAGCAATCTATCCACGGCATCATTATATGCCTGCCCCACTTGCGTCTCCGCATCTAAAATAACGGGAGTACCCTGATTGGATGCCTTTAGCACCGCTTCTGATTCCGGGATAACTCCCAACAATGGAATTGCCAAAATATCTTCTACGTCACTAACGCTTAGCATTTCACCATTAGCAACACGTATTGGATTATAACGGGTTAATAATAAATGCTCTTGAATAGGCTCAAGGCTTTGCTCTGCACGACGCGATTTACTTTGTAAAATACCCAGAATACGATCTGAATCGCGCACCGATGAAACTTCCGGATTAGTCACCACAATCGCAATATCCGCAAAATACAATGCCATAAGTGCGCCTTGCTCTATACCGGCAGGTGAGTCACATACTATGTATGCAAAATCTTTAGCGAGCTCGTTCAAAATCTTTTCCACATCTTCTTTTACCAAGGCATCTTTATCGCGCGTTTGTGATGCGGGCAAAATATATAAACCCTCAGTACGCTTATCTTTAATTAACGCCTGATTAAGTGTGGACTCGCCTTTAATGACATTCACAAAATCGTAAACTACACGGCGTTCACAGCCCATAATCAAATCGAGATTACGCAAACCTACGTCAAAATCGATGACGACAGTTTTATGACCACGCATAGCCAAACCTGTACTAATTGCAGCGCTGGTGGTGGTTTTACCTACACCACCCTTACCTGATGTTACAACGATAATCTTGGCCAAGTGAGGCTCCCATACATTAAATTAAAATAAAAATTAATTGAGATAAAAATGAAAAATAACTTTTAACTATTTGCTAACGCCTCAACAATAACTTTTTCGCCATCTAAAGATATTTGGGCAGATTTTTTAAACAATTCTTTAGGCAAGGCCTCTTGCAATACAAAGTTACCTGCAATAGCAACTAATTCAGCTTCGAATTGCTGACAAAAAATTCGCGCCCCCACATCACCTTTGACACCCGCAAGCGCACGACCGCGCAGTGATCCATAAATATGAATATGTCCATCTGCTAAAACTTCAGCACCCTCACTAACTTGAGCGAGCACAATTAAATCAGCGCCTTCAGCATAAATCTGCTGACCGGAACGCACGGGGCGTGTAATAACTTTACTAACACGTTGTACCAAGCGCTCTTCAATGACAACCCGCTCTTCGATCACAGCTTCCAGAGTTTTAGCGGATTCTTGTATCGGTATTTTTAATGCACGTTCAGAGGGTTTGGATAATACTGCCAAGCCCGTTGCCTGCACGCTAGCCAACAACACTTCAGGCACAGAAGTAAACCCGAGCGGCTGTAAATTAAGTGAGCGGCAAATTTGCACCAATGGTGCAGCATTTTTAATTAGCGCTGTGCACTTTTCCGGGTTTTCTAACTTTTCAAGACTTATTAGTACCGGTGAGTTATCAAAAAAATGAGGGGCTTGGTCTATCTTCTCTTTAAGCTCGGCAGCGAGTGTTTTGGGGTTGTAGTCTATTAAAGCCAATACCACTACCGTTAACGCACTGCCTTTAAGCTGAAAACTTACATCAATCATTACACGTGCTCATCTGCATAAGTAAGAGTCATACTTTAGGCCGCTATTATCAAGCCCGTAGTTTTTTAGTCAAGTCACTTGGTTCAGTCAAGCCAAAGTACTTGAACCCTACCGATGCTTACTCCATTATGGTTTGTTATTCAGTCGCGGTTAAGGCACAAAAACTTATAAAGGGTTTGGAAGTCAGAGTTACATCTGAGCCATCGCCAACAGGACAAAATACGGGGTAACATCATGAAACTGTTCAGCAGCATTGCTTTCACCAACCAGCTTTTTTTGCGGGCCTTCGCCATTTTGTCTTTTGCCCTACTTTCGATGATAGTTATCATTTCCGCGCCCGCCCGTGCCGAAAATGATACATCCCACCAAAAACCTGACACGGTAGAATTTAGCCAGGCAGAGCTTGATCAAATTCTCGCACCTATTGCGCTTTATCCAGACACCATTCTCTCTCAGGTCTTAATTGCTGCGACCTATCCCATTGAGGTAGTTCAAGCTGACCGTTGGGCGCGTGCTCACACCACAGCAAAAGGTGCAGATGCAGTGAAACTGGTAGAGAACAAAGATTGGGACCCAAGCGTAAAAGCGTTGGTCGCCTTTCCCGATATTTTACAGCGCATGAGCGATGATGTTGATTGGACACAAAAACTCGGCGACGCATTTTTAAACGATGAAGGTCGCGTAATGGATAGCGTACAAAGCCTGCGCAAAAAAGCCTATGCCTCAGGTAGCCTGAACAAAGTTCAACACTTAAAAGTACAACGCGATGATGATGAAATTGTGATTGAACCAGCGGAAGAGCGCGTGGTGTATGTACCGGTTTACGATACTCGCGTAGTTTATGGCAATTGGTGGTGGCCAGATTATCCGCCGGTGTACTGGCATTATCCTAGCTATACCTATGTGTCAGGTTTTTACTGGGGCCCTAGTATTTTTATCGGCCCGACTTTTTTCTACAGTTCATGCCAATGGCACGAGCGCCATGTGGTGGTAATTGATCGTTATGAGCGCGGTTATGCACGCCCTAATTTTTATACCAGCACAAGTATCGTACATTATGAAGGCGCAAGAGAATGGCATCACGAACCCATCCATAGACGCGGCGTTGCCTACTATAATAATCGCTTGCGTGATGATTATGGCAGTCGCCATGAAAGCTATCGCGATGCGCATGTTTATCGCGACCAATATCGTGTCCAAAATAACGAAAGAAATAATGAAGAAAATAGAGGCGCACCTACGCATCCCCAAACGCGTTTTGATGAAACCCATCGGGGGAACTCTCGTATAAATCCATCAAATGGTATTAGTTTTGCCACGCCAGTTAATCAAGCTACTAATAACAATCCACCGGTTGATCGCGCAGAACAATTACGTGCACGCATGCAACGCCCAACAGATGTGAATAACAACAATGCTAATTCGCGCGGACCTGAACGCATTGATCGTACGTTAAGCCGTGGTGGCGTTGACCATTCTAACGATAGAAACAATGAGCAAAATAACGAAAGATCAATCGACAGAACGAATAATAATCGTCAACCAGTTACTCGCACTGAAACGACTGATCATCCAGATTACAACACTACCAACAACCAGGAAACGCACGAACGCTTTCAGCAAGAGCAGAATCGTACAGCTCATGCACAACAGGCGCCCATGCAAGTAAACCCTCCTCGTCAGGAAGGCAATGAAAACAATAATGGCGGGTCAAGGCTAGATCGCATTCAACAAGAGCGCGCACAAAATAACGAACACAGAGTCGATACGAATAGCGGCCGCGCAATGCGTATTGATGACAGCATGACACGTCGGGTTGAAACACAACGTGAAAGTCCACGCGCGGAGCACACCAACAATGACGGAGGCAACAGAATGCGGCGTGGCGATTCAAAAGATGACGACAGAAGACATTAAAAAAGTGCCGCCACTTAAAAGCAGTTCAAGTCTTTAAAATATATTGATGTTTTATAAATTAAGCCAGCTGCAAACAGCTGGCTTTTTTCATATTACTCATCACGTTCCTTTTTACTCATCACGTTCCTGAAGCGTGATAATCCAATGCTTGCCACCTATTGTGATCTTAATTTTGTAGGGCAAGAAAGCAGCGATTGAAGTGTTCACAATGAAGCTATTAGTTTCAGGAGCAAATCGCAGCCATGTCGGTAATGATTTGCCGCTCACTTTAGTTGCTTGAACCATGGTTAATCCAGCCACATTCATCGCACTAATTGGTAAAGAAAAGCTAAATCCATGAGCGTATTTTGGATTACCTCTGGGCACGGTTACGAAAATTTTATTATTATCTTCGGCAGTGTTGCCATCCCACAAAGGTTCTTGAATTAGCAACACTTGCACCTCGTCACGAGCTGTTTGTGCTGCTGCTCCACCAATGTTTGCAACCGTTTTGTTAGTGGTGCGGTTATTACCGCTCGCAGGAAAGAGTTCCAAAACATCAACCAATGATATCGGTGATCCACCTGAAGATGGAGGCTCAGTCATAGCACCATCGACAAGGCTAACAATGGTGGCTGTCATGATATCTTCAGTGTTGGGAATGATACTGGCGACGGTAGAAGCCGTTGTGTTAATACGATAGTTAGTTGCATCTAACCCATTAATACTTATGCCACCGACGTTAACGGTTTTATTAATTCCTACGAATTGATTGTCGAAAGTAGCATCCTGATAAACCAAATCAAGAACATCGCCATTTAGCGGAGAACTTTTCAGAACTACAGTCGCGCTATTACCACCGTCAAATACCTTGTCAACGCCGGACGCAGTGATGCTGAGATTAACTGGGGAAATAGACGCTGTAGTATTAATCGAACTACTGGTCACGTAGTTCACGGCATCTGCTCCGCTCAAACTGACACCGCTGACAGTGACTATTTTATTCGCACCTACATTTTTGTCATTAAACGTCACACTGCCGTAACCTAGTGTGAAGACATCGCCCGTCAAACGGTCATCCACCAAAGTGGCGCTGGTCAACGTGGTCGCGTCATAAACCTTATCGACACCGGTAGCGCCAACTATCAACGTTGCCGGAGTTATTGCGGCAGAAGCACCCGCTGTTGTATTCGTAACATAATTACCCGCGTCTACACCTGTTAAATTGATACCTGACACGGCTACAAACTTGCCAATACCCGCGTTTTTGTCAACAAATGCTGCGTTATAGCCAACGGTAAGAGAATCGCCACTAACACGGTTATCAATCATGATTGCAGTAGCACTTTTTCCACCATCGTAAACTTTGTTCACTCCAGCCGCGGAAACTGTTAAAGACCTCGGTGTAATGCTAGCGACCAAGCCGGTTGGCTGGATCAAGTTGTAATTCGGTCCATCACTACCGGTAAGAATAAATGAAGAGCCAGTAACTGGCTTATTGGTTCCTACGTCTTTTGTTACAAAAGTACCGCTAATTGCGCCTACATGAACATCATCCCCACCGACCGCACCCGTAAGCACGGCTATCGTGGAGTTGGTACCAGCGGCAAGAGTGCCGTCGTATACTTTATCAACACCGACAATACCCGTTACATTCAATGTTGCCTGGGTGATAGTCGCACTACTTAACGTAGAGTTAGCTGCAGAATAATTACTCGCCAATCCACCGCCAGTGCCATCAAACAAATTGATTCCTGTGATGGTGACTGTTTTAGCGACGCCTACATTTTTATCGGCAAAAGTCGCACTGCCACTATAGATTGGAGTCACCGTTTCACCGGCAACAAATCCCGATAATCCGTACCCCGTTAATACTGCCCCTGAATTTCCGTTGTAGGTTTTATCTGCTACTGTCGCAGCAAACGTAAGCGCTTTAGGAGTAATTGTGGCTGCAGTAGCTGCTGTTGAAGGTACCGTGTAGTTGGTAGCCAAACCGCCATTGGTGCCATCAATAAGACCGAGACCGGTTAATGTGACCGTTTTTCCAACTGATGCATTTTTATCAGAAAAGGTTGCTGCAGTGGCTGCTACAGTCACAGTTTCCGCACCGATAAAACCAGCAAGTCCATAGCTGCTAAAGGTCGCCACGTTGTTGCCATCGTAGGATTTATTATTAGCTACCGGCGCCAGAGTCAATAATGCAGGATTAATGGTGCTAACAGTATTGTTCGTATAGGTCAGGTTGTAGTTACCACCGCTGTTACCATCGCTTACGGCAACACCACTGGTAGTGACGGTTTTAGTGCCGATGCCCGCATTGGCATTGGTGAAGGCAAAGCTGCCGCCGCTCATAGTATCCAATAGGCTACCATTACTGACATTGGTGTAAAGCGTGCCTGCAGTGACTACCGCAGTACCACTTGCGCTTGTCCCACCATCGTAGGTCTTAGTGACATTGGTGCTGCCTACACTCAGGCTGGCAGGATTGATGGTGCTGGTGGTGTTATCGGCATAGGACAAGTTGTAGTTGTTGCCACTGTTGCCATCCGTCAATGTCACGCTACTGATAGTCACAGTTTTAGTGCCGATAGCAGCATTGGCATTGGTGAAGGCAAAAGTGCCGCCGCTTAAGCTATCGCCAGTGAACACAGTGCCCGATGTAACCACAGCTGTACCAAGCGCAGCTACTGTACCGTTATAGGTTTTGGTGACATTGCTGGTTGTAACGGTTAAAGGTGCCGCCGTGATATCGGTGGTTTGGGTACCGCCACTAAAGGTGTAATTACTTGCCAAACCAGTCCCATCTACCAAGGCTAGGCTGCCGAGGGTAACCGTTTTAGCCGTGCCTGCATTTTTGTTCGCCACTGTACCAGTGCCACTGAGTGAGAGGATTTCTCCGCCTACTAAAGTGCCGAGAGTCAAGCCGCTCGCCGCCACGTTGAGGGTGCCGTTGTACGCGCGAGTACCAGTAAGGCTGACCGCATACGGGTTGATGGTGCTGGTGGTATTGTTGACATAGCTAACACTGTAGTTACCGCCGCTATTGCCATCGTTTACTGTCACGCCACTGCCTGTAACAACTTTATTGCCACTACCAACATTAGGATTGGTAAACGTAAAGGTACCACCATTGAAACTATCCAGCAGACTGCCATTGCTCACGTTGGCGTAAAGCGTACCGGAAACGAGGATTGCGGCCGCACCCGAACTTACCCCACCGTCGTAATTTTTTATCGTGTTAGGGCTAGTAATAGTCAGGCTTGCTGGAGTGATGGTGCTGGTGGTGTTATCGGCATAAGACACACTGTAGTTGTTGCCACTGTTGCCATCGTTCACGGTCACACCCGTGGTGGTCACCGTTTTAGTGCCGGTAGCAGCATTGGCATTGGTAAACGCAAAGGTGCCGCCACTTAAATTATCACCAGCGAATACAGTTCCCGACGCTGCCACGGCTGTGCCGAGTGCAGTCAAAGTACCGTTATAAGCTTTAGTGATATTACTCGTTGCAATCGTCAAAGCTGCAGCGGTGATATCAGTAGTTTGGGTGCCACCGGTGAAGGTGTAGTTACTCGCCAAACCGGTGCCATCAACTAATGCCAGGCTACCGAGCGTAAGTAGCTTGGCGGTGCCTATATTTTTGTTGGCCACGGTGCCAGTGCCGCTGAGGGATAGGGTTTGCACACCCACCAAGGCACCAATCGTCAAGCCACCCGCCGCGACATTCAAGGTTCCATCGTAAGCGCGGGTGCCGGTGATGTTCACGATATAGGGATTAATGGTGCTAACAGTATTATCCGTATAAGTCAGGTTGTAGTTACCACCGCTGTTGCCATCGGTCACGGTTACACCGCTGGTAGTGACGGTTTTGGTTCCAACACCCACATTGGCGTTAGTGAACAAAAAGGTGCCGCCGCTGATGCTATCCAATACACTGCCATTGCTGACGTTAGTGTAAAGCGTACCTGCCGTAACCACCGCTGTACCGCTTGCGCTAAGACCATTATCATAAGTTTTACTAACGCTGGTACTGCCTATACTCAAGCTTGCTGGAGTGATGGTGCTGGTAGTGTTATCCACATAAGAGAAGCTGTAGTTGTTGCCGCTGTTGCCATCATTTACAGTCACGCCTGCGGTGGTCACCGTTTTAGTGCCAGTTGCAGCATTGGCATTGGTAAACGCAAAGGTGCCGCCGCTTAAATTATCACCAGCGAATACAGTTCCCGACGCTGCCACGGCTGTGCCGAGCGCCGCCAAAGCACCATTATAAGTTTTGGTGACATTGCTAGTCTTAATGGTCAAAGGTGCAGCGGTGATATCAGTAGTTTGAGTACCACCGGTAAAGGTGTAGTTACTGGCCAAACCGGTGCCATCAACTAATGCCAGGCTACCGAGCGTAAGTAGCTTGGCGGTGCCTATATTTTTGTTGGCCACGGTGCCAGTACCGCTGAGGGATAGGGTTTGCACACCCACCAAAGTACCCAACGTCAGGCCACCCGCCGCGACATTCAAGGTTCCATCGTAAGCGCGGGTGCCTGTAACATTAACCGGACGCGGAGTAACAGAGAGCGTCCCGTCAACAAATTGGAAGACATAGCCTTTCAATGAAGCAAGCGATCCAGTCGCTGCGGTTATTGTGTAGCTTCCGACATTGCTCGTTGATAAGGCTGCTGTACTTAATGATGGCAATCCACTATAAGTCGATGAGGCGTCGTCTCCTGACAGATATCCGGTCACGCTATAATTGAACGCCGGGTTAACATCACCATAATTGCGCGTCTTGTTAGCGGCAGTAAAATACAGAGTTGCAGTGTCGTCGTATAGGAACAGATTTCCTACTCGACCGCCTTGGGTCGACGGCCCATTCACAGTGTAGTTTTCCCCCATGAACTCATTACCAACAAGCCCGCCTTTCACGATTGTCGTATTGTTTTTTGAATAAATGATAAAGCGCCCGCTTCCCAGCACAAGCGCTGGAGTCAAAGGGGTGCTGTCGCTATTGATAAAGTCGGTGCCAGCTACGAGATAAATATTGCCAGTGCCTACCGCTGTAACTGTGCGAGTGTCCGCTAGAGTTAAAGTACCACCGCTGGTACGGATGGTGATGTCTCCAGAAGTGGACTGAATGTTGCCATTGATCGTCAGGCCGGCTGCAGAATCGGCAATTTCAAGGCCGTTGCCTGCGTTGATCGCACCCAAAGTGGTAATGGTGTTAGAAACACCACCAACATCCAAATCAATGTTGCCGCCAGCTGCGCCCGAAAGTGTAGAAACACCTGTCAACGCGCTCGTTTGAGTAATATTGCCGCTGCCACCAGCAATCAGGGCCAAGCTTGCACCGCCGGTATTAATTCCCGTTACACCCGCCAGAGTACCAATATCAAAGTTATTTGCGTCTGTGTAAGCCGCCGCATTACCACCGGAGTTGATAGCAACGGTAGTAACATCGTTAGCAACATTGGTCAGAGTTACAACACCGGCGGCGGTAACTGCGAGTTGGGGAGTAATCAGGCTGCCGGTCTGTGTAACAGAACCACCTGATACCAGAGTTAAATCGGTGGAAACATACGCACTACCTAGCACCGTGTTACCTGTGCTCTCGGTGACGGCGACATTAGTGCCAGTCAATACCAAACTGCCAAAAGCATTACCGGCATTGTTAAGGGTGATAAAGCCACTTCCACCTATCGAACTCGCCTCAGCGGTAAAAGTCGCTATGCCCGCAATGGAGATAGTAGTTCCTCCAGATTGTTGAATGCCGGTTTGTACGTCACCGCCAACATTAATCGACGGTCCAACGGTAGTGACGCCGATGTAGCCACCAACACTGTTGCCCGCATTATCCAAGACCACTGCATCACCATGTACTGCTACACCGGCAAAGGTTTTACTGGATGCAATACTAACCACTGAATAGTTGCCCGCCTGACTTACATTGCCAAGGGTGATTACGCCCGACTGACGAAACTCAGCAACCGATGGCGAGGTAGTGGTGCCTTGTACCAAATTGCCCGCACCGCCCATCGTTAAGGTTGCTGCATCGATATTCAAATTTCCTGCAACTTGAACATTGCTGCCAGCAAATTGCGAAACGTTCCTGCCGGTTGCTGTCAGTGTGTAATCTCCCCCTATAAAACTTTCTCCTAATATTGTGGCGCTTGGCAGTGTGTGCGTAATGGCTACATCACCAGCCGCATGAGTCGTATGCAAAATCAAATTTCCCGCCACAGCCAGGGGTTGCGTTTGGGAAATGATTCCCCCGGCTTTCAAACTGAGATTACCGCTGGTAGTAACACCGGCAGTGTTAACTGTACCAACGGATAAAGCAGCGGCAGTGCTAATAGTTGCACTACCGGTATTGCCCGCAAGTACCGGGATGGTATTAGTGTCGCGCGCCAAGGTGAACACACCTCCACTACCCAGCAACTGCAGGCCAGCCACTGCAAGATCTTGCGATTGAATGACTGCGCCTGTACTCGACAAAGTCGTAGTACCACTCGTCGTTAAACCGAGTGTGTTCACGGTACCAATCGCAAAACCGCTGTTTTCTACCAGACTGACTACGCCAGTGTTACCCGCCAAAGTTGTGATGGCATTGCCAGTGTTAGTCAAAGTGTAAATACCG
>JAYTSJ010000282.1:0-3370 GCA_043745725.1 Gammaproteobacteria bacterium
CTTTTCTTGCTGCTACAAATAAGTTTACATACGTAGCGAAATTTTCACCACGCATGCCGCGATAAGCTTTTTCCAATAAATGAAAATCTGCGTTCACACCAGCAGGCGCGGTGAAGTTTAGAAAAGTGGCGATGCGGGCATCGTCAAATATTTCGCCGAGTACTTTTTCTTTGTCTTTGCGTAAGCTCATGTTAATTTCTCTCTAAATTCTTTTTATCACTGTCAAGTTAAGGTTTGGAAGTGATATGTTAATACTCATCAACCATTCAATTTCTTCAATAGCAATTCATTCAATACTTGTGGGTTCGCTTGGCCTTTACTCGCTTTCATCGCTTGCCCTACAAAGAAGCCCAGCATTTTTGCGCGTTTGGCTTCGTCGGCAGCGCGGTAGCCTTCCACTTGTGCGGCATTAGCAGCAATGATGTCGTCGATAATTTTTTCCAGCGCGCCAGTATCAGAAACTTGTTTTAAACCTTTAGTTTCGATAATAGTGTCTGCATCACCTTCACCATTGCACATGGCTTCAAAAACTTGCTTGGCGATTTTGCTCGATAATGTTCCATCTTTAATGCGTACAATTAAGCTCGATAATAATTCTGGTGATATGGGTGATTGATCAATGCGTTGTTCGCTGCGATTTAAATAAGCACCTAAATCAGCCATGATCCAGTTGGCAGCTAGTTTTGCTTCGCCGGAAAGGTTTGCCGCTTTTTCAAAAAATGTGGCTGAGAATTTATCCATTGTAATTTGGCCAGCATCATAATTACTCAGGCCAAAATCATTCACAAAGCGCGCGCGCTTGGCTTCAGGTAATTCTGGCATTTGTTTGCGTACTGATTCGATGTATTCGTCGTCGAGAATGACGGGTAACAAATCCGGACAAGGGAAGTAGCGGTAGTCATTGCTATCTTCTTTGCTGCGCATAGAGCGCGCTTTTTTGGTGTCGCCGTTGTAAAGACGGGTTTCTTGTTTGATTTTCCCGCCATCTTCCAGAATATCAATTTGGCGTTCAACTTCCAGTGCAATGCATTCTTCCATAAATTTAAATGAATTTAAATTTTTGGTTTCAGTCCGCGTACCTAATTTTTCTTGACCGCGAGGGCGCACCGAAATATTAACGTCGAAGCGCATAGAGCCTTGCGACATTTCACCATCACAAATTTCAATGGCGGTAACAATAGAGTGTAATTTTTTTGCGAAGGCAACGGCTTCTTCTGCGCTGCGCATATCCGGTTCGGTAACCACTTCAATTAATGGTGTGCCTGCGCGATTTAAATCTATGCCGCTCATGCCCGCAAAATCTTCGTGCAAAGATTTTCCGGCATCTTCTTCCAAATGGGCATGGTGAATGCGAACGCGTTTTGTTCTGCCACCTTCAAGATCTAGATCCACGAAACCTGGGCCGACAATGGGTTCGGCGAGTTGTGTGGTTTGATAGCCTTTAGGTAAATCTGGATAGAAATAATTTTTACGTTCAAACACAGAGCGCTTACCAATTTCTGCATTCACTGCCAAACCAAACATGACGGCGTAGCGAAACGCCTGTTCGTTGGCGACGGGTAATGTGCCAGGCAAGGCTAAATCTATGGCGCAGGCTTGGGTGTTTGGCTCTGCACCAAAAGCTGTGCTTGCACCTGAAAATATTTTCGTTTTAGTGGCAAGTTGTACGTGAACTTCCAAGCCGATTACGGTTTCCCATTGCATCTTTATTTTCCTCTTAGGCAGCTCTTGTTATTCAATGCCAGGTGCAGTTTGTTGGTGGAAGTCGGTAGTTTGTTGAAATTGATGTGCAGCATTTAGTAATTGCGCTTCGGCAAAAAAATTGCCGATCAACTGCAAGCCAACAGGTTTGTTATCCACCAATCCGCAAGGAATTGATAAGCCGGGTAAGCCCGCCAGATTTGTAGCGATGGTATAAATATCTTCTAAATACATGGCGACAGGGTCTTTCGATTTTGCGCCAAATTTAAACGCAGGTGATGGTGATGTTGGGCCGATGATGACATCGACTTTAGTAAACGCATCAACAAAGTCTTGTTTAATTAAACGGCGAACTTTTTGTGCTTTGCTGTAGTAGGCATCGTAGTAACCGGCTGAGAGCGCATAAGCTCCAACCAAAATGCGGCGCTTCACTTCATCGCCAAAACCCTCACTGCGCGAACGCATATAAAGGTCGTTTAAATCTTTTGGGTTTTCGCAGCGATGACCGAAACGCACGCCGTCCATACGCGATAAATTGGCTGAACATTCTGCCGGTGCAATCACGTAGTAAGCAGGAACTGCTAAATGTGTGTGCGGTAGGCTGACGCTGTGAATTGTTGCACCCAAACTTTCATACACTTTAATTGCGGCTTCGACAGCCGCAGCAGTTTGCGGATTTAAACCTTCGCCAAAATATTCTTTTGGGACACCGATTTTTAAGCCTTTGAGTGAATCGTTCAGCGTGGTGGTGTAGTCAGGAACATCGCGTTCAACACTGGTGGAATCTTTGGTGTCGTAGCTCGCCATGTCGTTCAACATTAATGCGGCATCTTCAGCCGTACGTGTAAGTGTTCCGGCCTGATCGAGACTCGAAGCAAACGCAATCATGCCCCAGCGCGATACACGACCGTAAGTGGGTTTGATTCCCGTTAAACCGCAATGCGCCGCTGGTTGACGAATCGAACCGCCAGTATCTGATGCAGTTGCCGCCGGTGCTAGGTGTGCAGCAACAGCGGCAGCGGATCCGCCGGATGATCCACCGGGTACACAGTCAGTCGCCCAAGGGTTTTTTACGGGTCCGTAATAGCTGGTTTCGTTGGAAGAGCCCATGGCGAATTCATCCATGTTGGTTTTGCCCAGCATCACCACGCCTGAGTCTAAATAGTTGTCGACGATAGTCGCATTGTAAGGTGCGATAAAATTATCGAGCATTTTGGAGCCGCAGCTGGTGCGTACGCCCATGGTGCAAAAAATATCTTTGTGCGCTATGGGTACACCGCATAGGGCAGGGGCGTTACCGGCAGCCAGGCGCTTGTCGGCCTGCGCGGCTTGTGCCAGTGCTAATGCCGGTGTGACAGTGATAAAAGAATTGTAGGTTTTATCCAGGCGCGCAATGCGATCGAGATAATGTTGGGTCACTTCGGTGCTGGAAAAGTCTTTGCGGCGCAGACCTTTTACGAGCTCGGCGATGGTTAACTGGTGCATTCAAAAAATTCCTAATCAGTTACGCGCGCTATGGCGGCGAGAAGCGTAATGTGTTTGCTTATTCAATAACTTGTTTACTCAACGACCTGTTTACTCGATGACTTGGGGAACGAGATACAAGCCATCCTGAATCGCAGGTGCAATGGACTGAAACAGTTCGCGCTGATTGGGTTCGGTCACCAGA
>JAYTSJ010000283.1:0-9167 GCA_043745725.1 Gammaproteobacteria bacterium
GCTGCTTCATGGGGTGCAAAATAAGGAATCATTTGCGATTTCTGAAACCAGGAATCTTTTTTTACTGGAATGAAAGCCGGCAAGTAAATTAACAAAATCATGATAATAAAAAGCCCGCGCGCAAAACCAAAACACATGCCGCACAAGCGATTCGTAATTGAAAGACCCGTCGCGTTCACCAGGAGGGTTATGCCATAGTTTATCAGCATGCCTAGCAATAAAACTGCAACAAATATTCCCATGAAAGCAGTCATAGCACGTAGTGATGGAGTGGTAATAATATGAACCAAAAAGTGTTCAAGACGATCACTCAAGAGGTTAGCAATAACCACTGCAGCGATCCAAATGACGAGAGAAAAAGCTTCTTTGAAAAATCCACGCGCAAGGCTGATAAGACTCGATATCACTAATATTGCCACTATGACCCAATCTGCCCAATTCATGTGTACGATTTCTCCCCCTGAGTGACGCGCCCTATCAAAAAAGCAACGCACTTTCTCAAAAGCAACGCGCCTTATTAAAAACAACGCCCTTTCAAAGCTCTTAATTAAAAACGCGCATTTTAACAGAGCTACCTGGCATCAAACAGCTCTTTAACTACTCTTTAAACAATTGGGGCGAAAATGGAATTTTATAGTGGCTAAGGTTGAAAATGCATTACCATCGAATTAACTTTTAAACGCTTATCAATTTGCGTTTTGATGGCAAACGCTTGAGTTTTATCCAATTTTGGGCCGATATACACGCGGCTAATAGTGGTATTGCCGCTGTGTACCGTGCGTACATAAGCTTTAAAACCATCAGTCTGCAAATCATTACACACTTTATTGGCCGCTTCCTTAGTACTAAAGCTACCGACTTGCACCACCCAGGCATCGGGCAAACCTTGCGCATTTAAAGGCATAGCAATGACCGCAGCTGTTTTCACAGAAGTAGGTATTACAACTGGAATAGATTTATTGGCAGACACTACAGAACTGGCAGAGGCATAGCTTGAGCTCATAGATTGCTCAGCGGGCACAGGTTCGTCAGGCACGAACATCGCCTCAGGCGCAGGTGCAGGTTCGATATTAGGCACTGGTGTTGGCGCATTAAATTCGATTGGAACAATACCTGGACGCGTGGGAATTTGTGATCGGGTATTAACAGAGTTTATTTGTTTTTCTTTAAAAAAACTGGGTAAAAAAATTACCGCAATAGCAGCAAGAAAGGCAGCACCTATAAGCCGATGCTTTAATGTGTATTTCACTCAACACCTCGTTTAATGAATATCATGCATACCCTGTAGATTTACATGCAAATAAGATAAAACAGCAGCAACAGTGTAAAAAGAACCAAACACCACGACACGATCCCCCGCCTCACTTGCATCCAACAAGGTGGTCATTATTGCATTAATATCGCCTTTACATTGGTCATTATTATTCAATACGTGACTGCTCAATACCTGATTGCTCAATGCGTGCGCCTCTATATTCAACCGCGTTAAATTTTCAGCTAAGACTCCCGGTGTTGCAGCACGCGGGATGTGCGTTAAATCTAATAAATACCACGAATCAACCAAATTCATTAAATTCGCTAAACTGGCGGCACAATCCTTATCGGCCATCATTGCAACGATTGCATGAGTTTTTCCAGTACAAGGCTCTGCCATTAATCGGCGCGTTAAATATTCTGTAGCTGCGGGATTGTGCGCAACGTCCAAAATAAATTCGCGATGTTGGTAAATGATTTTTTGAAAACGTCCGGCGAGCCTTAACTCGCCCAAGGTAGCTTCTATGACAACGAAAGGGAGTTTTATATCCAACAAATATATTGCTTGTAATGCGGCTGCCATGCTGGGTAAAGGTAAATGTGGTGCAGAGACATCAGACAAGCTAACGGTATTGTCATGGATATTTTTAACCTGCCAGCACCATTTCTTTGCAGCCAGCTGGTAAGAAAAATCGCGTCCGATAAAATAGCTTTGTGTTTGTAACTCAACACCAATATCAATAATACTTTGCGGTGGATTTTCATCGGCACAAATAAAAATTTGATGCGCGCGTAAAATACCTGCTTTTTCCCGTCCAATGAGTTCACGGGTATCACCTAACCAAGCCTGATGATCCAACGCTATTGACGTAATTATTGCAATATCCGCATCAATAATATTAATTGCATCCAGGCGCCCGCCCAAGCCTACTTCTAATACCATAAAATCAACACGATGCTGTTTAAAAATTTCCAGTGCGGCAAGTGTGCCATATTCAAAATAGGTGAGACTAATATCAACGGCATCAGCAGCAATCGCGATTTTTTCAAAGGCATTGCAAATTTCTACATCACTGACTGGTTTGCCATTCACTTGAATGCGTTCGGCGTAATGTAATAAATGCGGTGAAGTGTAAATACCCGCAGAATAATGTGCAGATTGCAATAACGCAGCGCAAGCAGTCACACATGAACCTTTACCATTAGTACCAGCAACGGTAATAGTTTTCGCAAGCGGATTTAATAACTGTAAACGTTCAGCAACTTGACGAATACGCGTTAAACCGAGATCGATTTCAGTAGGGTGGCTTTGTTCAAGCCACCCCAACCATTCTGCTAATGATGTATATCTCATGCAGCGAGAGAATTAATTAAGCGTAGGATGACGAGTAAATTTAGCGAGCAGACCAGCAATTTTATCACGCATATCGCGACGATGAATAATCATGTCGATAGCGCCATGGTCCAACAAAAATTCAGCGCGTTGAAATCCTTTTGGTAATTTCTGACGAATAGTTTGTTCAATGATACCCGGGCCGGCAAAGCCTGCACGCGAACCTGGCTCAGCAACGTTAATGTCACCCAATAAAGCCAAACTTGCGGATACACCGCCATATACTGGATCAGTCATGATCGACACATAAGGCGTACCTTGCATTTTCAAACGTTCAATGACTGCACTGGTTTTTGCCATCTGCATTAATGAGATTAATGCTTCTTGCATACGCGCACCACCTGTGGCAGAAAAACACACCAACGGAATGTTTTCCTCCAAGGATACTTTCGCAGCGCGCGCGAAACGCTCACCAACCACATAACCCATAGAGCCACCGTGAAAAGCAAATTCAAACGCAACCGCAACGACAGGCATACCTTTTAATTCACCGCGCATTGCTACTAAAGCATCCTTTTCACCCGTCAGCTTTTGTGCCGCGGTTAAACGATCTTTGTATTTTTTAATGTCTTTAAATTTTAAACGATCAATAGGTTCAACATCTGCTGCTAATTCACTACGATTTTGCGGATCAAGAAAAATATTCAACCGTGCTCGCGCACCAATACGTATATGGTGATCACATTTCGGGCAAACATCCAAGGTTTTTTCTAGCTCGGGCTTATATAAAACTGCATCGCATTTGACGCATTTTTCCCACAAACCTTCAGGTACTTTATTAGTACGCTTGCCTTCTACTTGATCAAATTTAGGGATAATTTTTTCTAACCAACTCATCGTAAATTCTCTTTTTAATTTGTTAGCTGCTTACCGATAAATCATTGAATAATTTATCGACTGATTAAAGAATATTTTTTGCGTTGAATTATTTTTTATGAAAAATTAAAGTGTATCAATTGCATGACGAATACCACTAATAATCTCACCTACAGCGGCTGCGATAACAGCAGCGGGTTGACCATCCAGCGAACCCATTTTCTCTACTAATACACTCCCTACCACAACACCATCAGCCAATTGCGCAACTGCTTTGGCTGTTGCCGGATCTTTAATCCCAAAACCAACACACACCGGTAGCTTGGTTAATTGGCCAAACTCTGCCAGTTTAGTTTCAACGGCACCTACATCTAAATGACCAGCACCAGTAACGCCTTTTAGAGACACATAATAAAGAAAGCCAGTAGCATGAGCAGCGATTTTACGTGCGCGCTCTAGCGTTGTGGTGGGAGCTAAAAGAAAAATATTATCCAAACCGACCGCATCTAATGCATCTTTCAACACGACAACTTCTTCCGGCGGTAAATCCACCGTTAACAAACCGTCAACTCCAGCTTCTGCCGCTGCATTAGCAAATGCCTGATAACCAAAACGTTCTATCGGGTTTGTATAGCCCATCAGCACTACGGGTGTTGTGGTATTCGTTTTACGAAATTGTTTAACAATTTCCATGCTACCTTTCAAACTCGTGCCGTGTGCCAGAGCGCGCTCATGGCCTTTTTGAATTACCGGGCCTTCTGCCATAGGGTCAGAAAAAGGCACGCCCAATTCAATAACATCAACACCTTTGGCAACCATTTCATGCATGCACGGCAAGGTCACTTCCGGATGTGGATCGCCATTAACAATATAAGCTACTAATACTTTCTTTCCGGAAGCCTTAGCTTCGCTCAAACGCTGTGAAATACGACTCATGGATTGAATACCTTAGTGCTTGATCAAATAGTGATGCCGTCGATACCGGCCACTGTGTGAATATCTTTATCGCCACGCCCCGAAAGGTTGACGATAATAATTTGATCTTTAGTCATAGTGGGTGCAAGTTTTTCAGCATAGGCCACGGCATGACTCGATTCCAGCGCCGGCATAATACCCTCAGTCAGAGTGAGTTTACGGAAAGCAGCAAGTGCCTCATCGTCATTAATCGCAACGTAATTAACACGACCAATATCTTTTAACCAGGAGTGCTCGGGGCCGACGCCGGGATAATCCAAACCTGCTGAAACCGAATGTGTTTCGATGATTTGGCCATTTTCATCTTCCATTAAATAAGTGCGGTTACCGTGTAAAACACCAGGGATACCTTTATTGAGCGGCGCTGCATGCTTGCCTGTTTCAATACCCAAACCACCCGCCTCTACGCCATACATTTTAACAGTGTTGTCAGTGAGAAAAGGATGAAACAAACCAATTGCATTTGAACCACCGCCAACACACGCAACCAATGCATCGGGTAAACGACCGGCCTGCTCTAAACATTGACGACGGGCTTCACGACCAATAATAGATTGGAAATCACGTACTAATTGTGGATAGGGATGTGGACCAGCAGCAGTGCCAATAATGTAGAAAGTATCATCCACATTAGTAGCCCAATCGCGCATAGCTTCATTCATTGCATCTTTTAGTGTACGTGAACCAGAAGTTACTGGAAAAACTTCAGCCCCCAATAATTTCATACGATAAACATTGAGCGCCTGGCGTTTAATATCCTCTGATCCCATATAAACACGACATTGCAAACCTAAACGGGCAGCGACGGTAGCGGTAGCAACGCCATGTTGCCCGGCACCCGTCTCAGCAATAATGCGCGACTTACCTGTGAACTTTGCTAACAACGCTTGACCAATGGTGTTATTAACTTTATGTGCGCCAGTGTGATTTAAGTCTTCGCGCTTCAGATAAATTTGCGCGCCGCCCAACTCACGAGTCCAACGCTCGGCAAGATAAAGTGGTGAAGGACGACCAACATAATGCGCCATATCCTTATCAAACTCAGCCTGAAAACCAGGGTCATCTTTTAATTTAAAATAAATTTCTTGTAATTCATCGAGCGCATAAATTAGCGTTTCAGAAACAAAGCGACCGCCGTAAGGACCAAAGTGGCCTTCTGCGTTAGGAAAACTGCTGTAATTAATAGCGGAATACTGTTTAGTGTCACTCACCGTTTCATCACCTATTGTCAGAATCAATTCTCAAGTCAAGTTCAAGCATTTTTGGCATTACGAACAAACGTAGTTATTTTGTGAGCAGCTTTTTTACCGGGAGTGGATTCTACACCACCGCTTACATCTACCCCATATACCTGTGTAGAAGTTATCGCTAAAGCAACATTTTCTGGTGTTAGGCCACCAGCAAGCACGATAGGCCGAAGAGTATCTTTGGGAATCCGACTCCAATCAAAGACTTCACCCGTTCCACCCGGCACGCCAGGACGATATGCGTCCAATAATATGGCGCTGGCACTAGCGTAAGTACTAATCGCGTCCGATAAGTTTAGCTCAGGACGCATACGAATCGCTTTCATATATGGGCGCTGAAAACCTTCGCAAAACTCACGCGACTCGTTGCCATGAAATTGCAATACATGCAGCGAAACACGAGCTAACACGTCGTTTATAAAAGCTTCTTCAGCATCTACAAACAAGCCCACTACCGTTACAAAAGGGCCCACCGAGTTAGCAATAATATGCGCCTGATCAATGCTTACCGCTCTTAGGCTTTGCGCATAAAACACTAAGCCTATAGCATCTGCTCCCGCATTAAAGGCGAGCTGTGCGTCCTCAACTGAGGTAATCCCACAAATCTTGATACGTATCGAATTCACAAATTGATTAACCTAAATGACTGCAATTTCATCTACGATGTTATCTATGGGGCTATCCATCTATAGCCTATGTGCTACTCAAGGTGCTAATAGTTTGTTGCTAAATAAGGCGGCGATAATAGCAGAATCCAGTGTCAAAAACCTTAAATGTGAGAATCCATACTAAATTTCCACTGCTCTTTTACACACAATCATTAAGTTAAAAATTGATTTATAGTCCAAGTTCAGCGGCAAAACCACCAATAGGCTCAGACAAAAAAAGTGGCCCGGGGAGGCCTTTAGGCAAATCAAAGTGAGAGGGGTAATCCACGGATACCAGATAAAGCCCAAAAGGTTTTGCGGTCACACCACCACGGCTTCTATCCCTTGCGGCTAAGACATGACCCACCCAGGACGTAGGCTTGTCGCCAACTCCCACCGCCAACAGCACACCTACAATATTGCGGACCATATGATGTAGAAAAGCATTGGCTTGCACTTCTAACACGATTAAATCGCCACGGCGAACAATGTGTAAATAATGAATAGTGCGTACTGGGCTTTTAGCTTGGCATTGAGTGGCGCGAAAGGAAGTGAAATCATGTTGCCCTACCAAGGTAGCGGCACCTTCGCGCATTTTATCGACATCTAACCGACGAGATGACCAGGTAATTTGATCATAAAGCAAAGCAGATGAAGTTTCCGCATCCGAAATAAGGTAACGATAAGTACGATTTAGTGCGCTGAAACGCGCATGAAATTGCGGCGAAATATCTTTAGCCCAACGAATACCAATTGAATTCGGCAAGTTTTTTCGCACACCTAAAACCCAAGCCTTTTGGTGGCGTTGCGCAAGCGTATCAAAATGAATAACCTGATTTGTTGCATGCACACCTGAATCCGTTCTGCCTGCGCATACCAAGGCAATCTCTTCATTAGCCACACTTGAAAGTGCTTTTTCTAACGCCTGCTGAACCGTTTTGACTCCACTCGGCTGCATTTGAAAACCGTGATAATCCGAGCCTTTATATTCCACCGCCAGAGCTATGCGCCGCATACCTTCAGGCCAGATAGTATCGCCAAGAACCTCACCATTGCGAGTGTAAATTTTATGGTTAGGAATAAAGTTTTCATTCATAGCAGTATCAAATTTTCAAGAAACTTACACACCAAAAACATATGGGCCAGAAATAAATAGACTAAAAATAGAAATGGACTAACTAGAAGTAGATAGACCAGAAACAACAAAGCCTTGCACAAAATATCGTGCAAGGCTTTGGATTTTTTAGCGTAATGTTATACGTCGATTCGATTTAACAACTCTACCGCTTCTTGACGCTGCTGGTCATTACCTTCATGCGCAACTTCGGCAAGAATATCACGTGCACCTTCATTATCGCCCATATCAATATATGCACGAGCAAGATCCAATTTTGTGGCTGCTTCATCAGCATCAGCCATAAAATCTAATTCTGTGTCCAAGTCTTCATCAGACATATCTGCATCAGCAGCTACATCCAAATTATCCGCAGAGAAATCAGACAAGGCTTGATCAAATACATCATCAGGAATTTCGTCATCCACAACAGGCTCGGCTATTTTACGAGCAATAGGAGCTGGAGACTTCAAGTTTGATGCAGTGGATTTTAAATCAAGACTATCGTCATCGTCTTCTGACCAATCTATTTCTTCTTCATCGTCATCGATTGCAGCATGTTTAGCAAAAGAAGAACCTTTATTAACTGGCTCAATTTCGTCAAAATCCAAAGACTCCAAATCAGCATCAAGACCTTCCATTTCATGGTCTAACGCAGCTAAATCAATGTCATTCATATCTAATTCAAGATTAAAATCATCGCCACTGTTGTCCATTGGCGGCGGAGCTTTAACAACGCCTACTTTTTGAGTGACGCTATTGGGACTAGTTTCCAACGCATTGAAATCAAAACTGAACTCTTCATCACTTTCGGCAACTTCAAGATCATCATCAATAACTTCGTCATCCAAACCATCTAGAGCAAGAGAAATTTCTGACAGATCTTCAGCTTCTGATTTGGCCGCGACAGTTTTGTGTGTGTCTAAATCTAATGAGTAATCGTCATCATCTTCAATTTTAACACTGCCAGCACCGCTGCCGACAACAGGCTGATTACTGTAATCCAAACTGTAGCGCTGCGTTGTTGCATTGGAGGCTGTACCTTTTATTACAGTTTTATCGGGATCTTCAACAGCAAAATCATCATCCAAATCAAAACTAAATTCATCTTCAACTTTAGGTGAAGACGGGGCAGAAGGCGTAGCCAGAACAACTGGTCGAGATTGTTGAACTGATGATGCACTAGATGAACTATTAAAGTTACTCACACCAACAATATTTGCACGCAACTCAGCAGCACGATTTTTTGTGAATGCAGAAGCATGCGGTAAAATAACGGCATAATGTTTATCAAATTCAGCCGCGTTTTGAGTTTGAGAATAAACTTCCAGCAACTTCAAACGTATGTCACTTGAAGAAGGATCCTTAGCCAAACCATTGAGTAGCATTTCTTCAGCCTGGTCAAACTTGCCATAAGCAATGTAAATATCCGCTTCGCCGACGACATCACCAGTCTCTGCAACAGCAGTGACTTCATCTTCCTCAAAAAGTCCTGTTTCATCTTCTGGTTCAGGCTCGGCTTCATGTTCGAATTCTTCTTGCTCTTCATTAAAGGAATCGAAGTTTGGCTCAGATGAGTATGGGTCTTCATGATCCGTAAAATGCGAAGACGGTTCTGTTTTCTTTTTACGGCGCAGCATAAACACGGCAATACCAATAACGCCGGCAAGAACTAAAACAATCCAGAGATTTTCCAGGATGGTATCGAGAATTGATTTTTC
>JAYTSJ010000284.1:0-2440 GCA_043745725.1 Gammaproteobacteria bacterium
AACTACCGTTCGTGTGGATACGCAGCGCCTCGACGATATTATGAATATGGTTGGCGAGTTGGTGTTAGTGCGTAATCGTTTAGTGCGCTTAGGTAATGCTTCTGGTAATGAGGCTTTAGTAAAAGCTGTTGCTAATTTAGATGTAGTCACTGCTGATTTACAAACGTCAGTGATGAAAACGCGTATGCAGCCGATCAAAAAAGTATTTGGGCGTTTCCCGCGTGTAGTGCGTGATTTAGCGCGCAGCTTGAAAAAAGAAATTAATTTAGAATTGGTTGGCGAAGAAACGGATCTGGATAAAAATTTAGTGGAAGCTCTCGCCGATCCTCTGGTGCATTTGGTGCGCAATTCAGTTGACCACGGCATTGAGTTTCCTGATGTACGTGTGGCAAATGGGAAATCGCGTATTGGGCAAGTGGTGCTCTCAGCTGAACAAGAAGGCGATCATATTTTATTATGCATCAGCGATGATGGGGCGGGGATGGACCCTAATAAGTTGCGCCGGGTGGCAATAGAAAAAGGTATTTATGATGAGGACACAGCCGCACGTTTATCGGACATCGATGCCTTTAATTTAATTTTTGCACCAGGCTTCTCGACCAAAAAAGAAATCTCTGACGTCTCTGGTCGGGGTGTTGGTATGGATGTGGTGAAAACCAAAATTAACCAACTTAATGGTACAGTAGAAATTCAATCGGTCTTGGGCAAAGGCACACGTTTTCTTATTAAAGTGCCGCTTACGTTGGCCATTATGCCAACACTGATGATTATGGTTGGAACACAAACATTTGCATTGCCTTTAGTGAGTGTTAATGAAATTTTCCACATGGATTTATCCAAGAGCCATGTGGTGCATGGTCAAGATTGCATTGCAGTGCGTGATCAAGCCATACCTTTATTTTATATGAAAGATTGGTTAGTGAAAAATGCTGAAAGTCATTCGCGTAATGAATTTGCGCATGTTGTTATTGTTACTGTGGGAACACGTCGTGTTGGCTTTGTAGTGGATCAATTAATTGGTCAGGAAGAGGTGGTTATAAAACCTCTGGGTAAAATGTTACAAGGCACACCAGGTATCGCGGGTGCCACTATTACCGGCGATGGTACCATTGCATTAATTTTAGATATCCCTAGTTTGTTGCGTCGTTATGCAAAAGGCACAACATCCTGGGGACACACCTAAGATTTATATTCTTCTCGTAAGTTTGTCGAGTTCGATCAACTTTTTTATTTATCATTAGCAT
This sequence comes from Gammaproteobacteria bacterium, assembly GCA_043745725.1. GTDB lineage: Bacteria > Pseudomonadota > Gammaproteobacteria > Pseudomonadales > Cellvibrionaceae > Cellvibrio. The sequence goes on from JAYTSJ010000284.1 coordinate 1,245, forward strand.
TTTTTGGTTGCGGGAGGATGTTAATGCCAATTCGGGTACTAGTCGTCGATGATTCCAGTTTCTTTCAGCATCGACTGAAAGAAATTATCAATGAGCACCCTGAATTAAAAGTCATTGGCATTGCTAGTAATGGCCGTGAAGCGGTAGACAAGGCGAGAGATTTAAAGCCCGATATTATTACCATGGATTTTGAAATGCCAGTCATGGATGGTGTAACCGCCATCAAACTTATTATGGCTGATCGCAAAGTTCCTATCTTGATGTTCTCATCGCTGACTTATGAAGGCGCGCGTATTACTCTTGATGCTTTGGCGGCAGGTGCGCTCGATTATATTTCAAAAGATTTTGCAGAAGTTTCACGTAATTCTGTTGCATTGAAACAAAAACTCCACGAACGTTTGATTACTCTCGCGCGCGTCGGTCAAAATTATTCTCAACCAACACCCACAAGTAAACCTACAGCGACAGCTGAGCCAATAGTAAAAAATACGGCAAGTACTACTTCCTTACCCATAAGCACCGCGCGCTCATATTCAACGGCACCATCGTCCAGTCAATCTGCATTTAGTTCACCAGGCGCACCTGTTTCTGCACAAGTTCATAATATTGTGCCTAATGTTGCAATTGCAAAATCTTCTCCGGCAAGTGCAGCACCGGATAGCTATCGCTTAAAAAAACAACCTAAAGTAATTGTGATTGGAGCTTCTACTGGCGGGCCAGTAGCACTTACCGATGTACTCCTGCAATTGCCACAAAATTTTCCGCAGCCGATTGTTTTAGTGCAACACATGCCAGAAAATTTCACCAAAGCTTTTGCCGAGCGCTTAAATAAACAATGCAATATTCGTGTTCGCGAAGCAGTTGATGGCGATCTTCTCGAGCCAGGTTTAGCCTTGTTGGCACCCGGTGGTAAACAGTTAATGTTGGATAAACGCAATGGTGGATGTGTACGCGTTTTTGCGGATGATGACCGCGTGACCTACAAGCCCTCGCTGGATATTACTTTTGGTTCGGCGGCCAATAGTTTTGGTGATAAAGTATTAGGAATTGTCCTCACCGGTATGGGATCGGATGGTTGCAAAGGCGCGCGTTTGTTAAAAGAGTCGGGCTCAGAACTTTGGTCACAAGATGAAGCGAGCTGTGTTATTTACGGCATGCCAATGGCCGTAGCGCGCGCTGGTTTAACGGATAGAGTG
>JAYTSJ010000285.1:0-14597 GCA_043745725.1 Gammaproteobacteria bacterium
GTTGGTGAAATCGCAACACATAGCATATTCATTTCCTTATCTATACTTCGAAGCTGCAGGTCGTTACATAAGGCTTGTGTACGCCTTATTTTGTTTTTCGTTGGTGTTCAATTACAGCAAACAACTGCAACATGTGTACGCCAACTTGAAAATGAGCGATGTAACTTGGCTAAAAATCATGCTTGTTTGCTTTGTAGCACTGTTTGCGTGGGACTGCGGCCTGCTTACTATAAAATTATTTGAGTTGTCCAAAGATAATTTCGATCTGGATTTATTAAATGTCGTGGGCTTAAGCAGCTACTATTTAAATTTCATGGTCATCAACCTTCTTGTGTTTCTTAAATTCATATTTTTTTCATCCGTACCCGCCGTTAATGAAGTATCTACCTTCGAACTTAAAGAAACAAAACCAGATCTTGTTGATCTGCGTGTAATCGCGGATATTGAACGGGTAATGTTAGATAAAAAATATTACGCCAATCCCGATATAACCTTGGATAAATTGGCGGCAGAAGTGAAGCTGCACCCTAGAAAGTTATCGGTAGCTATTAAATCGCACTATCACCTGAATTTTTACGAATTTATCAACAGCTATAGAATCAAGGAGGCAAAACGGTTTTTGGAGGATACTGGTCCTTCGAGTAAATCCATCACCGACGTGTACTTTGAAGTTGGATTTAACAGCAAATCGGTGTTTAACAGTTTCTTTAAAAGAACAGAGGGAATGACACCTAGTCAATATCGAGAAAAATCTATATCGCGAAAATAATCTTGCTAGCCCCGTGACTAGACTTTTTGTTCGACTTTTCATCTGCTACAAATTACATGTCATGAAAATTTCAAACATAAATCTGCATCTCTTCCCCAATCTTTTTGCGCATCTCCATTAATTTAATCGCTGTTGTATGTTGCTGCTTATCTTTATCCGTTTGCGGTATCCACTCAGGTACGGTGACCTTGATGCCGGATTCATCGACCGCGACCATAATCACTATGCAATGCGTGGTAAGGCGTCTGTTTAAAGATTTAGGGTCGCAAGCATTCACTTCTAGCGCAATATGCATTGAGGAATTGCCGGTATAAATAATTTTTGCGCTTACTTCGACTAAATTGCCCACATGAATGGGTGACACGAACCGAATGCCACCGGCGTAAGCGGTTACACAATAGCGGCTACTCCAACCTGCTGCGCAGGCATAGGCGGCAAGGTCGATCCATTTCATTACTGCGCCACCGTGAACCTTCCCGCCAAAATTAACATCTTGCGGCTCAGCCAGAAAACGTAAGGTAATATCTCGTTGTGGGGTGCTCATGTTCTCATCTCCATGTTTTCATCTCATAGGTGGGTTTAATTAATAGGTGGGTTCAATGTGTGATCATAATAACACTAGCTTATCTGCGCACTTTTTTCCGTGACGTACCAAAGCCCTCGATCCGCAAGATAAAAACCAGGCCCTGTGTTCATCCCACTATCGAACAAATTCATCTCATATTTTCCTCCCAATAAAGTAGTTCAGACGAACTCTTCCCAGTTTTGTATTTATGCGCCAGGAAGGAGGCGCGGGTATTGGCGCGGTGAAATCATGATGTTGGGTGAGTTCAATCCTCAACAATAAAAAGCAATTTTAAGTTCACTAAAAAACAACCTAACACGTAAATAACAATAATTTTTTGGAGAGAAGTATGAAGATCAAGCCAATATTTGCTGTATTGCTTGCTTTGGGCGCTAGCTCAAATCTCGCATTGGCTACAGCTTATAACGATGCGTTCTGGGCTAGCCCCACTGCCAACACCGATTTTGTTGATAACTTCGCATCAGCAACCCTAAATCGCAACAATTGGGATGTCATTACCGGTACCTATGTTAACGGTGAAGATGAAGATTATCGCGATGTTGAATACCCCACGGCTGACTGGACCGTGCGTTCTGGTCAAGCTGATACGGGTGCAAGCGATGGTAAAGCGCTTGCTCTTAAAGCTCGCTATATGGATGGTGCTATCCAAAATTATTACGGCGGTATAGCCAATCAGGGTAAACCCTTGTTTGTTCGTTCAGGCCGCATTGAATCCAAGCTTGCAGACAACACTACCTTTACCTATGGTAAGTTCGAAGCACGTTTGAAAATGCCTGCTGCCCGCAACGCTGAATTTCCAGCCTGGTGGCTGTTAGGTAATTTTCCGGATGTAGGCTGGACTGCTTGCCAGGAATTAGACATTATCGAATTTACCGGCTTCAACGCTACTGTAGCTCCGCAAACTCACTGGACAGGCCCTTATCCAGCTTACGGTGGCAACCCGGTCGATACAAGTTATGCAAGCCTGGGTGTTGACCCAAGTGCTCAGTACGTCACTTATGGCGTGATTAAAACACCAGAATCGATTGAATTTTATATCAACGGTGTGAAAACCTACAGCTGGGGTCAAGCTGATAAAGGTGATATGCCATGGCCATATGTAACACCAATGCATATGATCCTGAACCATGCGATTACTCACACTTCATGGCCGGCAGTAGGCAATTACAACAAGATGTCCACGGATGCCAATGTTGCGAATAAGACGGGCTACACGACAGTAGTGAATGGTGTAACCCAGTATGAATACATTGATACAGCTTCAATGGCGACCAATATTAGTCGTGCCGGTACTGATTTCCTGGTTGACTATGTTGCACACTGGCCGTTGCCAACAACTGATGCACTGCAAAAATATACGGATAACTCCAAGTACAGTTTCTTCCGCCCCACTAACAACACCAAAGGTTTTTATTCCTTGCGTGGGTGGATGGCGCCTGTAGCAGTTACCGCAGATGCTTCTTTTAACGATGGCACCGCTACATCTGATCGTGACAACGGTCCTAAAAATGCGGCTGATGGTTACCTGGGTTCTAAATGGGCGACACCAGCCGATGATAATTTGCACTGGGTGCAAATGGATTATGGTATGGACAAACCTATCAAATACTTCTGGATTGAGTGGTCGTGGAATTTGCCTAAGTCTTACGATATTTATGGCAAAACCTCTTCTGGTTCCTGGGAATTTATTCGCAGCTCGGATCAAATTTCTGCAACTTGGGCAACACATGTATTTGATGTGAATAAAACCTACCGCTACATCAAACTTGTCACCAAAGGGCGTATTAGTAAATCTGATCCTATTTGGTTGCTAGAGTTTAAAGCGTTTGAAGATGTCGCCAATGTGTATCCAAAACCAGCTGGCACGCCAGTGGTTGACCGCGCTATCAACATGCTTGGAAATGGTACTTTCACCAGTGATATCAGTGGCTGGGCTGGCGAAGCTTATGATGGTGCTACCCCAGTGTATGCCGCAGTAAATGCCGAAGCCAAAATTACCACAGGCAACCAGGGTGCAGGTGCAGGCTCTATTCAGTTCCATACCCAGGGCTTTGGTTTAAAAAGTAATTATCGCTATCAATTAACTTTTAGAGCTAGAGCTGATGCTGCGCGCAATTTGCAAGTTCGCCTCTCTACGGATGATTTGAATCCGTCAGCCGCTGGTACTTATCTACTGCAAACTATAGCGCTCGGTACCACTATGTCGACCTATACATATAACGTAGATTTTACCGATGCAGATAACGCAGGTCGCCTTACCTTCTTGTTAGGCAACATGGGTACGAGCACTGTGTACATTGACGATGTAGTGATAAAAGAAATTATTTACATTGGCGTTGGTGATCCATTGGTTCCCGCAATTGATGCGTCCAATTATGTTGGCGCAAGCTCTGGTTGGGAAACTATCTGGTGGGGTTTACCACAGCGCGCTGTTGACGGTTCCACCGCGAATAAAGCAAGCAGTACCACCGGCTTCGAAGGTCAGGATCAATGGGTAAGCGTAAAAATTGATCCAAACTACGAAGTGAAACAAGTCTTGATTGCCGGTGACAAATCAGCGCCGCGCAGCCTGGATCAATTTAAAGTGGAGTACGGTACGGGTAGCACCATGATGAATTGGACTGCCAGCACCAAAGATGGCAGTTATGAAGCTTTCAACACCTTCAGCAGCGCACCTGCAGTCGGTGAACAAAACTTTAAATTCTGGTTCCGTCCGTTGGCTGGCCAATTAATTGAAGTAGCTGATGCACAACTGATGGCGATAGATTACAAGCCTTACCGTATCTACACCATTGGCCTAGATACCGGCGGTAGCATTTCACCCGCTGGCACGCTTCGCTACAGCAAAAACAATACAGATTCTGCGACTTACACCTTTACTCCACCTGCAGGTGCTAGCGTTTCAAATGTCATTGTTGATGGTGTATCACAAGGCCCACGCACTAGTTATACCTTTACCAATATTAATAAAAGCCACACCCTGGCGGTAGCCTATAGCAGTTCTGCTGTTGCCTCATCGAGCGTCAGCTCGAGTGTGGTGAGTTCAAGCAACCCAAGTAGCGTAGCCGGTGTACCGGTATTGGTTTCTGCTGGCAAGGTCACAGCTGCAAGTAGCCAATTACAACCCGCTAGCAATGCGGTAGATAGCAATGCCGGCACTCGTTGGGAATCTGCTCATGCGGTAAGCCCAAGCTGGTTAAGTGTTGATTTGGGTAGCGCTATTAGCTTGACTTCGGTGGTTATTGATTGGGAAGCGGCGAACGCAGATAGTTACAGTGTTCAAGGCTCTAATGATAACGCTAACTGGACCACACTCAAGTCAATTACCGGTGGTGCTTTTGGTACTCGCACCGATATCAATGCAGTTAGCGGCTCCTATCGCTATGTGCGTATTTATTGCACGGTGTTAAGTGTTGGCAATAATTGGGGCTATTCAATGTGGGAATTGAAAGTGTACGGTCTTGTTGCTGGCGCTTCCTCTTCTCGTGTTAGTAGCAGTGTTGCCAGTAGTGTCGCGAGCAGCGTTGGTACTCCAATACCACTCACACCTATCGCCGCCACCGCAAGCACGCAAGTGCAACCAGCCAGCGCAGCTATTGATAAAAATGCGGGTACTCGCTGGGAGTCTGCAATTGCAACAGACCCAAGCTGGTTGACCGTGGATTTAGGTAGCGCGCATACGCTAACCAGTATTGCTATTGATTGGGAGGCTGCTAACGCTGCTAACTACACAGTTCAAGGCTCTACTGACAATGCTAACTGGACTACCCTTGCCACCAAAACCGGCGGCACTTTTGGGAGCCGTACCGACACCTTGACGCTGTCTGGTAGCTATCGCTATGTGCGTATTTACGGCACTGCGCGCAGCGTAGGCAACCAATGGGGTTATTCAATCTTTGAGGTGCGTGTAACGGGTTTTTAATGTGAACTAACGTAAGTTAAATTGCGCACAGGGACGTGCTATTTTTTCAAGAGATGTACTATTTTTTCATTAGCCTAATTTATTCGCTCTCATCTATGCATCCTCATGCATTCACCTACGTAGCACTGGATTAATTTTTTGCTGGGTTGACAAGCGCATTCGCAGGACAGTTATCGCGTAAAAAATCATCGTGCGTGGGTAATTTTTGTACTAGCTCATCCAATTTTTCCGTAAACATTTTGAAGAGTGATTGGGTCGCGTCGTAATCAAGGTTGTCTACCAGGCTATTATATTTAGCGGGACGTAAGCCCATGCCTTCGCACACCGACCACCAACTAATGTCGTGAAATAATAGATCAACGCCTTTTGGTAAATCACCCTGGCTTTTAAATAAATTAATTGTGGTTGTCAGCGACGGCGGAATTTCCATGTGTTTGCAGTGGCGCCAAAAAGCGGTGTCTTCGCGTTGAGTGAGGCAGTAATGCAGAACGATAAAGTCACGAATCTCTTCGTAATCCATTGTCATGCGCCGATTATATTCACCCATTAACGCTTGGTCACAATCCTGGTCGGGTAAGAAACGTAAAAACATATTTACGCCGCGCATCACCAAATGAATCGCAGTTGATTCCAAAGGCTCAATAAAACCTGCAGCCAAACCTACGGATAAACAATTTTTGTTCCAAATTTGTTTGCGGATGCCCGTTAAAAATGGAATCACGCGCGGCTCTGTTAGCAGTTCGCCATCAATCACACTCAACAAGGTTGCTTTAGCTTCTTCATCTGAACAGAATTTACTCGAATACACATAACCATTACCGGTTCGATGTTGTAGCGGGATTCGCCACGTCCATCCTGAATCACGAGCGGTTGCGCGAGTAAAGGGAACAGTCGCGCCTTTATTTTTGGTTTGCACAGCTACTGCTCTATCACAGGGTAAATAATGTGACCAATCGTGATAACCCACGCCGAGAGTTTTTTCAATCAGCAACGCTTTAAAGCCGGTGCAGTCAATAAAAAAATCACCTGTCACTGCCGTACCATTTTTTAGAATAACTTTTTCAATGTGGCCATTATCTTTTTGTAGCACTTGTACAACCATACCTTCGGTGCGGATTACTCCGCGCGCTTCTGCGTAGTTACGCAAGTATTCAGCGACTAATCTCGCATCCAGGTGCAGTGCATAAGCCGCATCGCCAATCGGTGTTTTGATTGCGCTCTTCGGTGGAAAAAAACGGCGATGTTTAGCCATAATGTTGCAAGCTGAAAATTCTTGCAATTCGTAAGGGCTTCCCTGTTGTTTGCTCTTTAGCCATGCCTGATGAAACTGATGCAAATCCATGCCTGGCCCGATGATGCCAAACGGGTGAAAATAGGATTCACCTTTTTGCTTCCAATCAATAAATTCTATGCCTAATTTAAAACTGGCCTGAACCTGTTTAATAAAATCTACTTCATCAATGTCTAACTGCTTTAGCAAATCGACAAACAAGGGAATGGTTGATTCGCCAACACCAATAGTGCCAATCTCTTCTGATTCGATGAGTTCAATGCTGCACAACTCGGGTTTGAGTTTGCTGGCTAATATTGCGGCTGAAATCCAGCCGGAACTGCCGCCACCCACGATAACGATTTTTTTCAGTGCATGCATTTGGCTGTGCTCTTTTTTTCAATTTTTAATTTTTGTATTTTTGTTTGTTATTTTGCTATTTATTGGCTGCACAATATTTTGCAATAAAGTCGGCGTGATCGTAAGCGTCAGCACTGGCTGCCTGTAATGATTGATGCATTTTTTTAAAGCTTTCCAACAACTGCTGTTCGTCAAAGTTATCAACCGCACGGTTATAGCTTTCCGGTAAATAATTAAACCCGGTAAAGATGGCCAGCCAACTCGGTAAGTGAAACATTTCCCAGCGATAGCGGACCACGTAACCGCTAGCTTTAAATAACTCTATTTTATGTTTGAGCATGACGGGCACTTCCATGGCCTGGCAATAGCGCCAAAAATCACTGTCGTTTCGTTCAGATAGTTTGTAATGCAAAATAATAAAATCGCGAACTCGTTCATATTCAAGTGCGGTTGTTTCATTAAACTCGTCAGTAACTGATTGGCGAAATGATTTGTCTGGAAACAACATTTTTATTTTTTCGATGCCGGTTTCAATCAATGCGATACTGGTGCTTTCCAGCGGCTCTAAAAACCCGGCAGCTAAACCCAATGCAATACAGTTTTTATTCCAAGCTTGTTTACGGCGACCAGGTTTAAACGAAATTTTACGCGGTTCATGCAATAATTTTTCATTGATGTTGTTTGTTAAAATCGTGCGCGCTTGTTCATCACTCATAAAGCGACTGGAAAACACATGGCCATTACCATTGCGATGTTGTAAAGGAATTTTCCATTGCCAGCCTGCGCTTTGCGCGGTTACTTTTGTGTAAGGGGCAGGTACCGTGGTAGCTTCGCTCTGTACGGCAAAGGCAGTATCGCACAACAACCATTGGCTCCAGTCTTCATAACCCGTGTGCAGTGCTTCTTCAATTAATAAACCGCGAAATCCTGAGCAATCAATAAATAAATCACCGCCAATTATTTTTCCTGAATCAAGTGTAAGCGATTCAATAAACCCGTCCGCTTCGCGTAAATTTACCTGCATAATTTTAGCGTCTATGCGAGTGGTGCTATTTTCAATAGCATTGCTACGCATAAGTTGCGCAAATAAAGTTGCATCAAAATGTAACGCCCAATCAAATACCGAAAGCGCGGAGGGTGGGTTTTTTGCGGGAGTAGTAAATTTATTATTCTTGGCAAGTGTTACACCGAGTGAGTAATCGCCTAAATCTCCGACAAGATTTTTTTGTTTTAATTTAAGCCAAAAGTGTTGAAATTCTATGCCACGCAGGTTTTGCCCGTACAAACCAAAAGGATGAATAAATTGTGAGCCTTGTTGGTGCCAATCATTGAATTGAATGCCAAGCTTACAGGTTGCTTGGGTGGCGCGCATGACATCGAGATCATTCATGCCGAGGTTATGATAAAACTCGCGAATTGTAGGGATCGTTGCTTCGCCTACACCGATGGTGCCTATTTCAGAAGATTCAATCAGCGTTATATTTACCAAATTTTTAAAGTGCTGCTGCAGGCTCGCCGCTGCCATCCAACCTGCGGTACCGCCACCTACGATAATAATATTGTTAATTGCATTCATAGTGGTTTTTACGCTGCATGTTTATCAATAAATGAAAATGAAAAAACCACCCGTCATGATTAAAAATAATGACGGGTGGTTTTTCAGTAACTAATTAACGCTGTTTTGTTAATTATGACGCGTGGTTAATTATTGTCTTGCTAGCAACTTAAAATTTAGCACGAATACCCAAATCATAGCGCGCCTCAAAATCAACCACGTTTGCATCTTGATCCATTCCATCTTTCAAACGATATACAGTTTTATAATCAGTGCTGGTAATGTTTGAACCCTGCAAGTACACGGTAACATTTTCCATTACATCATAACTTATATTTGCATCTACAAAGAGTGATCCCAATGCGTATTCAGAATAACCATTTGCTTGGCCGTTATCTCTAAGATATTGATCACTACGGCTATTAAATGCGATACGCGCTTGCAACTTATCTTTTTGATACCAGGCAATTAAGTTAGCAGTTTCTTTCGAGTTGTTTTCAAATGGATATTTTTTACCGGCAATGTTAGTAGCTGTGCCTGTTTTTTCGCTGGGTGAATAGGTGAAGTTAGCATCAATACCGAAATCAGCGAGGAAGCCAGATGTCAGATCACTAAAGGCTAATTTAGTGCCCAGTTCAAGGCCATCTACCTTACCGCCTTTACCTACAATAGGGCCATCACCTTCAAGACTGTAGTTTGCGCCGTTGATGACAAAGTCTCTGTTGTAATGGTGGTTTTCTACAAAGCTACTGATCGCAATGTGGTAAGCCCCAATGGAGACCATACTCGCATTACCAAAGTAGAATTCTGTAGATAGGTCAAAGTTATTTGCGCGCCATGGTTTCAGTTCCATATTGCCATTTGAGGCCCAGCCACTCGGGACACGCTTGGTAGGATCACTAGGATCAGCTGCGGTACGCAGATCCAGGCTTGAACCATAGCGATCCAGGTCCAATTCTTGTTTGGTTCTTGCGGCGGCAAAGCGTACTTTAATGGCATCGCTAACATCTATTGCTACGTTTAATGCAGGCAAGATGTCGGTATAAGTCTTCTCTTGCGCAAGTCTGCCATTGGCGATGGTGATATCACCATTGGCTTTAGTCACACCGGTAGTTTTGTAGGCGTTACTCATAAGCGTAGTGTCGATTACCCTCACGCCCAGGTTACCGCTCACCATACCCATTTTAAAATTGCTGTACGCATAAGCGCTGGTTTCTTCCAGGTTAATATCGTAACTTTGTGCTGGTGATATTTCCCGCGCTGAACTTCCAAAAGCTTTGTTGGCAAAACCTATAGGGTCATCAAAGGTATGTGGATCTATCGCGTAGAAGCCAGGAATGCCTTTAACATTTGCGCCAAGGCTTTTCACAAAAGTTACTTTCGCGCCGTAAGCATCAATTTTAGTCGGCTGTAAAATGGTGTAAGGCGTGAATGAGGTAGGATCATTCTCGCCGCCAACTAAACGTTCGCCGGCAGAACATTGGCTATGGTTTTCGCCACCATCAAACGCCTGATCAATGGCTTTCCATTGTGCAGAGCAGCCGGCAATATTAACCGAAGGATTAGCTGGGTTAGTGCCGTAGTTGCTTGAGTTTTGATAAAACGGTGAAAACATCATAAAGGTAGTGGTATCCACACTACGTTTGCTGGATCTCAAACCTACTTCGACATCCGTGAAAAACATATCATCACTTTCAAATGCGTATTTACCGTGCGCGCTTAACGCACTGAGATCAGAGGACGCATCAACATTGTATTCCAGCGCGTAAGAGCCAATCGTTTGGCTTTTTTCATTGGCCATATAATCAGCCAATGTTGAGTTAGCACCTAGGCCACCACCAATAACACGATTAAAACCACCCCAAGTTTGCACGTGATTTTTGCGGCTCAGCGTCAACTGCGGATCTGAACCATAACCTTCAGGATTGGGGTTCACATAATAGCCGCCATTAACACCCACTTCAGCATGGCGTGTATCCCGCGTAAATTTATTGGCAATATCTTTGGGGTAAAAGGTATTTAACTTTTCAGCCTGGCTACCTTGCCAGTTGCTAAAGTCGCCTTGGGCATTAGCGTGTAATGCCAAATTGGTAGCAGTGCCTTTTATTGCGCGTAAACCACCGGTAAATTGCCCACCATTATCGTAATTCAATTCAAAATTATAGTTTTTGGAATCGGTCGTGGTCACGTTGTTAATACTGTAGGTATCTACCCAAAGTGCATCAACATCATATTGGCTCGCGGTTGCCCATTTTGTGCCATCTTTACCAACTGCGGTCGCTGTTGTGTTAGTCGGCATAGCAATAGCACCACCATGCCAACCATTGTTTGCATCATGCCAAAAACCATTGCCGGTAACTATGGGTGGTGAAACCGGTAGGTATACATCTTGGCCAAAACGAGAGTCTAACGGGTCAGTAATCCTAGTCATCTTACCGTGGTCTGTACTGTTGGTTTCACTCAACCAGCGGTTGGAAATATCCAAACCTGTTGCACGGTCATAGCTTTTGGAGTGAGCAGAAAATGCCTCCGCGATAAATTTAAAGCCATTACCCAAATCAGCTTCCAGGGAAACGTTAAAGCCCGTGCGTTCGCGTTCTATTTCTTCTTTAAAAAAATCAAATCCTGGTGCGTTATCTGCAACATAAGTTGTTCCGTTCTCAGCTAAAACTGCGCCTGAATGGAGGCTGTCAAGGCCGCCTTGACCAGTACCGGCATAATCACTGGCGAGGTTCTTTGTGCCAGTAACGCCTGAAATCAAAATGCCAACAGTATCGGTACGCCAATTCAATAAAGCGTTAAAGGTTGGGTCGGTTTTTTTGGTCAATTCCCCCATTGAGGCTTCGATACCGCCTGCAGTGGTTAAGCCTTCTTTAAAGCTTAGTGGGCGGTAAGTAGTAAGGTTGACTGTACCCGTAATGCCTGAAGTTGCGTTTCGTACATCCAATGATTTGTAAACGATGGTGCCATTCAGTAATTGCGCAGGAATATCATTCAGGTTTGGTTGCGCTGAAGTAAGGTTGCCTGCACCTAAAAATTGCTCGCCATTTAACATGGTGGCAATTTGTTGCATGCCACGAATACTGACTTTAGAGCCTTCACCCGCATTGCGCTGAATTTGTACACCAGTAATGCGTTGCAATGAATCGGTTACTGTCGCATCGGGTAATTTACCAATATCTTCTGCAGAAAAACCATCAACAATAGAAGTAGCGGTACGCTTCGATTCAATCGCGGATTTTTGTGCACCCTTAACTCCTAACACAACAACTTCTTCAACCTCATCAGGAGTTGTAGCAGGAGCAGTTTGAGCCAGTGCAAGTGTAGGTGAGCCCAATGCGATGATGGACATTGCTAGCAGTGAGCGTCGGAATTGCATATTTTTTGTATGGTTATGGAACATGTGTCTCTCTCCATTCTAGTTTTAATAGGTCGTACATTTATTAAAGATAAGTGTGACATTCAACGTACAATTTAATTTTTATGCCTGCGTTTTAACGGTATTTCTTATTAGTTTCTTTCAAGGTAATGCTCGGTGTAATAGCTGCGTTTGCTTGCAATGAGTTGAATAAATAACAATGAAGCTACTATTTATAAAACTAATCACGGCGTGTTATAAAACCAATCACAGCTTGTTATAAAACTAATTACAGTTTGGCATCTAAGCCCGTTTTTGAGTCTATCAACGCATTTTGCCCGACTCTACAAGTCGCTGAAGTTCGAACCCCAATTACTAAAAGTCACACGTTAATTTGTGTGCCCTGATGTTTTACAGCAAAGTTTGCTGGGTGCATTCAGCCTTTTTTATGGTGCACCGTAATAAATCTCGTTAAAGCTCCATCTTGTTTAGTCGGTTTGAGGGGTTTACTGAGCTTGAAAATAATAAAATGTCGATATTTCTTCGCAATGCATACAAGCATTTCTTATCGAGAAAGCTGTATGTAGAAAGGCATGAATGGAAAAAATATTCCTGCCTGAGGGACATTTTATACGGCACTGATGGGTGAAAAGAGATGTTTTCAATGCAGAAGTAATACTTTTCTAGCAATAGTATTGCCGATGTAGAACGGTAAACTTGTTTTTCTCGATTTTACGAGATCGAATGATTGTATGAGATTGAGCGACTTTCGTTGCGGATATGGTGCATTCTAATATTGCGCGATACTACCCAAGTGATTTACGCCTTCCTTCAATCGAGTTCGGTAAAGGTACGCATTAACACACATTTAAAAGGAGGTAGTGCAATTTATGCCGCTACCGCTAAAGGCCTAGTAAGGCAAACCTGCGAGTTTTGTTCAATTTGACAACTTAAAGCCCTATTGCGGTATATATTATGTTTATCAATTTTAAAAGCAACTCCCTGCCCAATAAAAGGCACATCATCCTGACAGGCTTAAATATTGTTTAAATCATATTCGTTCAATATTTGTGTGTGAAAAAAAATATGTTCAATTGTATGTGAGTATTGATAACCCGATCTAGGCTATAGGTGAATTTTCTCAAGAGCCTCCTCATTAATTCGCAAGAGCTCCCGCATTAGTTAGTTGCACTTTTGTATATTGCTAGCTAGAGTCAGCCAACGCTATTAAACAATAACAATAACAATAACGAGTGACGAAGCTAATGAAAATATGCGTTCAAAGGAGCTGTTCATGAAAACTATAACGAATTTAATTTCTCAATCGATTCACCCCTGTGCCATTATTTTTTTTGCGATTCTATTATTGGCTTGCGTCACCTCTTGTGATTATGAAAGCTCGCCTCCACCAAGAGAGGCAACGGCTGGCGACTCTGGCCCTGTAGCGGCTGCACCACCGCCTGCACCCATTGTTGAGCCGCCGCCGGTAACGCTAGAACCGCCAATAGCTGATCCAGAGCCTGCAGGTGTTGGCGGCGAAATCAGCAAGCCTTCACCAACATCGTCGGAAAATCCAAGACCCGCTTCAAAACCTCTAACGGAAAAAGGCGTAGCGGGGGAGCACGTAATAAAAAAATCAAATTTAGAAAACTACAGCGTTCAAGTGTCAGCAGATAAACAATTATTTATACCTGCGCCCGCAGGCGAAATGAAAGTGTGGATCGGTATCGCAAAAAATGCACCCGCACCGGATGAAGGTATGAACACAATTACTGAATCACTTAATGCGGTAGGCGAAACAGCGAAAATAACTCCATTTACCAAAGGTATCGATGTAGAAGTAGTGCCCAATGAAAGTGTGTGCATAAAAATTGACCCTACCGGTTCCGAAGTTCGCTTCAAACTTATACCCAAACATGCCGGCACCTTTGTCGTTAGTGCAGATATAAACCTGTACGATTCAAATGACTGTAGCGGTGCACCCGTACCCAAAACCGCCAAAAAGATTTCAGTAGAAGTAAGAGTCAATAAAAATACCGTTGTAACAAATGCACTCAGCGAACTCGGCACAACCGCATGGAAAGCCTTTTTAGATTTTTGGGATAAACTACTAATTATTTTCTTTTCATTGCTGTTGTTCTTGTTAAGGAAAAAACTTTTTAAATGGTTTCGGTTTAAGGCTAAGGAGTGATGCGGTTGAAAAATATCTCTCAAGTGTGTATTTAGGTTTTTATTTGGTGTGCGCGACTAGTTAGATGATGAGTAAAGAGTTTTTATGAGTTAGGCTTTGTATAGTGATGGAAGTATAAGGTCTGTAATGTTGAATAAACTGTTATGTAAAAAGGACAGTATGTGCCGATAGTTAATGTTTGGAATGTTCCCATCGACGTCGAAGGTTCGCATGAGCTTGCAGAGCTTCACGGAATTATATTGGACTTAGAAAACGTTGTTGAGCTATGCAAAATATACTTTCGAGAAAATAGTACAATGCCCGTATGTGCTTTTGTACTTGAAGCCATATCAATTGCCGCGCTCATAAAATATTCTCGCTGTTTTGGAAAGGGCGTTCGAGCAAGAATAGATGTATCAACTATAGAAAAATTACCTTTTGAACTACGAATTGTTCATCAAATATTTGATGATGTAAGGGACAAGCATTATGCTCACTCTGTAAATACATACTAACGAGGCGCAATATAAGAATACCATTACATAAAAATATCCTGTAAAATGCATGGATGAAATATGACGCCAGATCACTCAGCACAGAAGAAAAA
>JAYTSJ010000286.1:0-2436 GCA_043745725.1 Gammaproteobacteria bacterium
CAATCGCTCAGTAATAAACCTGTCAAAGGCATGCTGACTGGCCCTATCACCATGTTGTTTTGGTCATTTGTTCGCGACGATCAACCACGTGCAATTACCGCGCAACAAATTGCCTTAGCGCTGCGCGATGAAGTAGTAGATTTGGAAGCGGCAGGCATAAAAGTTATTCAAATTGATGAGCCGGCAATTCGTGAAGGTTTGCCATTGCGTAGACAAGATCGCGTAGCTTATTTGGATTGGGCAGTAAATGCATTTCGTATTAGTGCGAGTGGTGTGCAAGATGAAACGCAAATTCATACTCACATGTGTTATTCAGAATTCAACGATATTATTGCCGCCATTGCCGATTTAGATGCAGATGTAATCACCATTGAAACCTCGCGTTCTGATGGCGAATTATTACAAGCCTTTGAAAATTTTAATTATCCAAATGACATAGGCCCAGGGGTTTACGATATTCATTCACCGAATATTCCAGAAGTGCAAACCATGGTGAATTTACTCAAACGTGCGGCGCGTGAAATTCCTGTAGAGCGTTTATGGGTAAACCCGGATTGCGGCTTAAAAACTCGCCGCTGGCCAGAAACCGAAGCAGCACTAACGCGCATGGTTGAGGCCGCGAAAATTTTACGTGGGGAACATTTCAATACGGTAAATAGCAATACGGTGAATAGTAAAATATTGGCGGAAAGTGAATTGGCATAAACCCCGCTCCTGGTTTTAGCCTGTTTTATAGCGGGGCTTTTATTGGCGAGCTTTTATTTGCGGGCTTCTATTTGCGAGCTTTTATTGACGTGATTTTAGCCCTGCGCATACAGCCATCAAGTGATATTATGGCAACCCCACATTATCACTTGATACTCTTTTTATGTTGCTCTTCGTCGATAACCTCACCAATGTAGATTTCAGCTTTCTTGACCCGGAACGTGGCTTGCTTGGCGAGACCTGGCTGGCTAATGTAGAACTTCATGGCGAGCTAGATGAACAGGGAATGGTGTGCGATTTTGGGACTGTCAAAAAAGTACTGCGCCATTGGTTGGATACTGAGTTAGATCACCGTTTGGCAGTGCCGGTGCGCTCGCCGAATATTCGCATTAAAGAAGAGGGCGAGTTTTTAGAAATTCATTGGCAGTTTGGCAGCACAGGAGAATTCCTGCTGACCCGCTCACCGCGCGACGCCATAGCCTTAGTCGACGCAGAAATACTGACACCTGCAACCGTAGCCACATGGTGCATCACTCAACTTAAAAAACTCTTTCCTGAAAGTGTTGCGACCTTAGCATTAAACTTTACCTGCGAAGCTATAGACGGTGCATTTTATCACTACAGCCACGGCTTAAAAAAACACCTTGGCAATTGCCAGCGTATCGCTCACGGCCACCGCTCACGTATCGACATGTGGGAAAACGGCGAAAAATCACCCGCACTGGAGATGCATTGGGCTGAGCGCTGGCGCGACATTTACCTCGGCACACGTGAAGATATTCACGCACAACCAACGCATAATCAACAAGCCTACTACCACTTTGCCTACCAATCCCAACAAGGTAAATTTGAACTTACCCTCCCCCAACGTTGCTGCTATTTAATGAACACCGACACCACAGTAGAACTTATCGCCCTTCACTTGGCGCAAGTTATTAAAGCTGAACGCCCTGCATCTAGAATTCGCGTTAAAGCCTTTGAAGGTATTAACAAAGGCGCGATTGTAGAGTGTTAATTTCTGCCATTTTTTTTGCCCCGCATGCCAGCACCAAATAGAAATATAAAACAAACAATCTATTGCTATTTGGTTGTGAATTGAATAAATGTTCATCACGCTCTACCCAGCCTAACCTGCTTAAACATTGACTTTTTCCGTCTAATTTTTTGACATCTAAAACAATTATGTCTACACCTAACTGATAATAATTACGGGTAAAAACGTGGTTTTTATATTCCGTTGCATGCTAATCATTCTAAAAAAAATTTAATTACAATGCCTTAATATGGCGCGAAAAAATACTATTTCATTGTTGTTATCTTAAAACGTTTTGATATTTCTAAATGAGCTGACTGGTGCGCAATGAACTCGTATGATGAAAAAACATCTCGTTATAAAACAGAATCCAGCGACAAGCATCCAGCTTTTTTTCTGCTGGTAGGTTCTAGTGCGTTACTCGCTGTAATTGCTTTCTCCTTAATTCTACTAGCCCCTTTAGCATCTTATCTTCAAGTCTTGCTTGCAATCATTGTACTAGCAGCAGCAATCAACATTTTTTACCAAAGTCAATTTTATACACGTGCCTATGCTGAGCTTTTTCATCAAAATATTATCGGAAAAAAACAAGCAAAAGAAATTAGCAATTTAACTAATGTCACCAGCAATTATCAGCAACTCATTCAAGAAGTATTACCGCTTTGGCAACGCCAAACCGATTTGGCTAAATATCAGGT
>JAYTSJ010000287.1:0-24558 GCA_043745725.1 Gammaproteobacteria bacterium
GCGGCAAAGAAATTATCCATGCTGTTGGAAATTCTACATCGCTGTGATCCTGATACCAACCAAAATGTCCATTATAATAATTGTTGCCAACGATGTGCATATCCGGGCTGCCCAACAAGCCCGCAGGAATTGTTCCAATTAAACATGAAATCGCAATCGCAGAAAAAATAAATAAACCCGCTTGCATCCATTTAAATTTCCGTATTGAAGAAATACTGTGTAGCTTTCCGCGTTGCTGTAAAACAATCAGCCAAATTGCCACCACAACAAAAGTAACAAAACTTAGTGTACAAATTCCTAAACTTAATAAAATCCATTGATAAGATTTTAACGGCGTTAATTCACTGCGTCCAAGCGCAACAGCAATCAGCACAACAACAAACAACATTCCCCACATTAAAATACTGGGGCCCATCATTGGGCCACCTACAAACAATGGCCAACGACTAGCGGGTAAGTTGATGTGCAGGTTTTGATTACTACTGCCCTGCTCAAGAGAAAATTTTGGTGATTGACTAAAAATGCTTACACCATCTTCGGTCTTCCAGGATATAGCTACGCTTTGCTCACCAGGATGCAGTGGAATTTTTATTAAACCATTGACAGCAGTAATCGGTAATGGATTGCTATCAATATTAACTGTGGATAATTTCGAGCCCTGCGGCAATGCAAAACTGTACTGTCCACCTTGATTGGTTCTGATTGATAAATCTAATGTGCTAGCGTTACTACGATTACCCAGTGCATGCGTTAACTCCGCCGAATCAATTGTGACATAACTACCTTTGGTAGCCTCTGGGCGGGTAATCGTCACACTTAATATTTCCCCAGGCCACGGTTGCCATATAGGTAAGTCTACATTTTCGGCAAATTGAATTGGTGCAATGCCTTTAGTTTCTGTATGCCAAATGGGTGAAATATTTAACGTCCAAATTTCTACCCACGGCGTATTTTGCGTAGCTTGCAATTGCAACGGCGTTGCTTGTTTTACATTGGAACTCCAATAAATAGTTTGTTGATTCGCTTCTAAATGCACAGCAATTTTTCCATTGCTGTTTACTTGTGTGGTGAGTGGGGATTCGCCGTCAATTAATGGAACTTCAATATTAATAGCGCCAAAAGCTGGAGCAACTCTTGATACTGTTGTAGTTACCATCCACTCCAAACCCAATTGCAATTCACGGCGAACAATAACAAAGGGCGCAATTGGGTCGGGGCGTAAATGTTCCGCTTTACTAACAGATTCATTGCGCTCAACACGTTGCAATTGCAATGATTGGCTTGCTTGCTCTGTAGTCGGCGCGCCGCTGACTTCCCAACCATTGCTGGTGTTTGCAACATTGTGTAATGGCACAGGGAATTGCAAACTTAGTGCATCACGCCCCTGCAAGTTGGCTTTTATAATTAAAGTATGACGACCTTTTGGCAAACTCACTAACAAAGTATGCGCAGCTGTTTGTACCAAGGTTGCATTTTTTCCATCAACAATAACCTGGCTTGGCCACCACTGTTCGCGCTCTGCCGGCAATGGCAGTGCAATTAAATCATTACTATGCACAACCATTTCAATCATTAATTGATCATTGTTCACGCCTAAGTTTAACGATTCAATTGCAGCGCAGTTAGGTAAGCAGCGCGGCACTGCAGTAAGTCGCGTTTCCAGTTCTGTTAAAATAGTTTGATCGATAACAACATCAGCCCGCGCGGATTGGTTCGGTGCAGCCCATAAGCTTGTAATTAACACACAAGGCATAAGTGCAAGACTTGAAGATTTTCTAATATGAGAAAATGAAATGTTTTTACCGAGCGCCTGAAAAAATTGCTGCAACAAAATTCCGCTTAAAAGTAATGGCAAAAGCACACTTAGCAAATAGCCAATTCGATTGATAAGTGGTGATGCCAACAATAATTTGGTTGTTTCATTTGCTTTGACGGGGCCAGTCCATTGCAAATAAATTCTATTCTCGTTCCATGTAGGAATTGCTATACCTGTTTGTGTTTGTTGGTTTGGATCATACTCCGTACTGATAACTTTTCGCTCTTCCATGGATCTTCGGACACCTGTCACAACAATCTCCTCCGACGAAGAATCACTCATTTCCAAAGCAGCCATTGGCGCCGGAGTCGCAACAATTTTGTATAACCTTTTCTTATCTGAAGTCATATAAAGAACAGGGGGAAATTCATAAAATGCTTCCGACTCTAGTGAAGGATTAATAATTGCTCTCGCTTCCCTTACCGCGAAAGGTAATAGTGCAATTGCCAAAAAAATAAAACTTATATAGGTATAGTTAATAATATAATTTTTGAATTTACCGTTTACAAAAGGAATTAATGCAATTGTTGCTACTAGATTTAACCAAATATAAATAGGTGCACCTGAGCGTTGATAAATAATCAATAAGGTTATTGCTGCGAGCACGCCGTAAATAATTTTTGTTGTACGCCCAATCGCGACCGCAATAATTAATACTAAAAACATATCCCACAATGTCCATGTTGAAATCCAGCTGCCACTTTCGCTGCTGGTTCCCGTTGCGGTGATTAATGACCAGCCCGGCGGCAAATGGAGGTCAGTCGACACAGAATTAAATTCTTCACTCCAACCCGAAACGGGTATAGTTAAACTGCGTGGTAAATGACTAATACCCGATATGTTGATCTCATGAGTACGAACTTCAATGCCAGCATTTTTACTATTGATAAGATGAGTAATGAGCTGGGGCTTTTCTGCAATTTTTGCGCTGGTTAATTGATAGGGGATAATAGTTTCAAGTCTGGTATTGTGGGTGGTTCCACTGAGTTCATCGCTAAAAATAAATTCCTTTCCATCAAAACTTAGCCAGACTTCTTTTGTTAACTTAAGTTCATTGGCTGCATCTGTACTTTCTCCGCGCTGCAATTCCTCCATTTTAAAATGTGTTTCCGGCGTGACTAAATAGGCTGGCAATGCTTTCCAGTCTTCTGGTAATTGTGTTTGTTGCGGGTCTATAGTTTGTACACCCGATATTTGTACACTGCGCAATTGGCGCTGTGCTTCGAACACCCAAATTTCTTGTTGCGGCCACAACTCAGAAGTATTTTTAAACGTTAAATCATTGAGTGGCGTATTGGATTGACTGACGAGTGTTAATTCCCAAGAACCGGACTTGACTTGAATACGCAAGCTACCATCCTTTTCGATGCGTGCTGGTAACGCGCTTTTAAATTCCGTCGGCGTAAAGCCGTTTAATAGTAATTGGCCCAATTGTAATTCCCGCTCTTTACCGCTTACATCTATTTGTAACTGTGTGGTTATTTGCAAAGGAATAGTGTCATTAATTTTTCGAAATACACGAACATTGAAAGTATCTTGATGCGTTGCAGCAGTTTGTGTTTCGCTAGCGCTTAACCAAAGCTGGTTGCCATCTTCAATCGCTGGTGTGCTAACTGATTTTCCGTTGAGGGTTAATTGCACTATGCCAGTTTGTTGCGGTACTTGCAGGGTGCGAGGTAATTCACTCCAACGAATTTCACCATTCATTTCATGCATTCCGGCAGTTAAATACACTTCAGGAATTCTGTTATTGTCGCGCACTGCAACCTTATTGTTATTGTCGCTGATATTCTGTGGCCAAAATGCGGCGTTGCCAGGTAGCGCAACCCAATCGCTTTTATAGACTTCAATGTGCATTGAAAATTTGGCACCACTGGTATTTGCGTCTATGTGTAATTCGGACAACCAGGTGCACGCGCGCGTTGCATCATTAAACATAAATGGACAGTTCACATCAGGGTGTTTTTCCAGCACCCAGGGTTTCCATTCTTCCAGTGACTTGGGAATTTCTATCTTCAAACTATTATTTTCTATCGCCAAACCATTAATAGTCAAAACCGTTAGGAATATTCCGAGCAAGCGTGCAATAAGTGCAGACATAAAGTGGCTTCCTTTTGTTGTTATGAGTGTTGCAACGAGAATAAGAGCATGTTGAAACTAAGGCAAGTTAATAAATGTACGGGGATGCATATACGGCATGTCGCAGAATGAATGCCAGAACTCATGCTCCGCGAGATTTAACCATAGGTAAGAAATAAAAAAAGCCGCAGTTTTATGTGCGGCTTTTTTTGATACTCAGTTTAGCTTACTTTTTTGGATAGTCGCGTTTCATACTACCGGTATAAAGCTGACGTGGGCGACCAATTTTATAGGCGGTACTAACCATCTCATCCCAGTGTGCGTACCAACCAACGGCGCGACCTGTGGCAAAAATCACAGTGAACATTTCTGCAGGAATACCAACGGCTTTTAGGATGATGCCTGAGTAGAAATCCACATTGGGATACAATTTTTTGGAGATAAAATAAGGATCTTCCAAAGCAATTTGTTCAAGACGTTTTGCAATCGCTAACAATGGATCATTTTCCAAACCTAACTCGGCTAGAACTTCATCACAGGTTTGCTTCATCACTTTTGCGCGCGGATCAAAATTTTTGTACACACGATGACCAAAACCCATCAAGCGGAAGGAATCATTTTTATCTTTCGCTTTAGCGACATATTTGTCGATATTTTCTACGCTGCCAATTTCTTCCAGCATATTCAAAACTGCTTCGTTAGCGCCGCCGTGAGCTGGGCCCCACAAAGTAGAAATGCCTGCCGCTATAGCAGCGAAAGGGTTGGTGCCTGAGGAACCCGACAAACGTACCGTAGAGGTAGACGCATTTTGTTCATGATCAGCATGAAGAATAAAAATACGATCCATAGCCTTAGCAATAATTTGACTTACTTTAGCCGCTTGGCCCGCAGTGCCGAAGGTCATATTTAAATAGTTTTCGGCATAGCCGAGCTTAGCATCGGGCGCGATAAAGGTTTCGCCCTGACGATGCTTGTACACCATGGCAGCCAAGGTTGGAACCTGAGCAATTAAGCGATAAGCCGTAAGTTTGCGATCTTCTTCTTTGGTGATATCAATTTCATCGTTATAAACAGCAGCCAATGCAGCAACAGCGCTGCAAAGCATTGCCATAGGATGAGACTCACGCTTAAAGCTCTTGATGATGTTGGCAATGGAGGCATCAACAACTGCATTATTTTTAATGGCGGTAACAAATTCTTGTTTCTGCGCTGGATTTGGCAATTCGCCATTGAGTAAGAGGAAGCAGGTTTCGAGATAATCAGAAGAGACGGCAAGTTGTTCGATGGGGTAACCACGGTGCAGGAGAATTCCTTCGTCACCATCAATAAAAGTAATCTTGGACTCACACGCGGCGGTGGACATAAACCCGGGATCAAATGTGAAAAATCCATTTTTTGTGATGCTAGTGACATCGATTACGTTAGGGCCGACAGTGCTGGAGTAGATAGGTAAATCAATTGTGTTCTCGATACCATCAATTGTTAAATGCGCTTGCTTGTCAGTCATGCTGACTCCTGTGCTTACCAATAGGGCTAATGTGCTGGATTGTTGTGGGCGGGATTATAGATGAGTTAATTGCTTCGGCGAAAGTTTTTGCGAACTAATTGTTAACCTTTTACAAAGGCGAGGTGCAAATGAGATTTTTTTTGCATATCTACCACTGCGAAGCGAAGCGCCAAAAATTTTTGCACCAAACTCACCCGTTAGACATTTCCGCGCACATTTATGGTTCATAAAATCAATTGGGAAACATTTCGAAGTGATTGATCTTGAAGAATTTTCGAGCATTTTTTTGAATGCGAAGAAGGCCCAGTATTTTATATTGTGTGGCGGCTTTTCGTTTGTGTTTCTATACTCCACTCTCTATAATGCGGCGCGACTTGCGAGGCGCTTCAATCATCGCGCCCAAATTTTGTTTCGTTTTTCGTTAATACTGGTACTTACTTCTTTAAATCTGCCCGCGATGGGCTACAAGGTAATCTTAACCGTGAACAAGAAAAGACCTGTCAACCTCGACCTGACTACCATCAACCTCCCAATCACTGGCTTTGTTTCTTTTTTTCACCGCATGACTGGCATATTTCTGTTTGCTGGCATGGCGGCGTTGTTATGGATGTTAGATTCAAGTTTGGATTCGCAAGAGAGCTTCGCCGCAGTGCGCGATGCTTCAGCTAACCCTATCTGCAAACTTATTTTGTGGGCAGTGCTCGCAGGTTTGGCGTATCACATGGTGGCAGGTATTCGTCACTTGATTATGGATTTCGGTATAGGTGAAAGCCTTAAGGGTGGCCAAATAGGCGCCAAGATAGCACTGGTTACAGCCATCATATTGATTGCGTTGATAGGAGTTTGGATATGGTAACGTCAATAACGAGTTTTGGTCGCAGCGGCCTTTATGATTGGCTGATTCAGCGCGTTGGCGCTGCAGTAATGGCTGCATACACTATTTTTATCACTATTTATTTAATGACCAACCCCGAACTGACCTTCGAACAATGGCACGCGCTATTTGGTCAGCTGTGGATGCGTGTTTTTAGCCTAGTCACATTACTGTCTTTTATCTCTCATGCATGGATTGGTTTGTGGGCTGTGTTAACGGATTATTTGACCGTGCGCCTGATGGGCAATAAAGCCACTATCTTGCGTATTTTTGCGCAAATGATGCTCGGTGGTGTTGCAATTACCTACCTTGTTTGGGGCATCGAAATAATCTGGGGTTTTAATTAATGGCTAGCATTCGCACAATTTCTTTTGACGGTATTGTAATTGGCGGCGGCGGTGCAGGCATGCGCGCAGCTTTGCAGTTGGCACAATCTGGTTACAAAACTGCAGTAATTACTAAAGTATTCCCTACGCGTTCACACACTGTGTCTGCCCAGGGTGGAATTACTTGCGCGATTGCCAGTGCAGACCCACAGGACGATTGGCGCTGGCACATGTATGACACGGTTAAAGGTTCAGATTACATTGGCGATCAGGATGCCATCGAGTACATGTGCTCTGTTGGCCCGGAAGCGGTATTTGAACTTGAGCATATGGGCTTACCTTTCTCGCGCACTGACGAAGGCCGTATCTATCAACGTCCATTCGGCGGGCAATCAAAAGATTTCGGTAAAGGTGGCCAGGCTGCACGTACTTGCGCCGCAGCTGACCGTACCGGTCACGCGTTATTGCACACGCTTTATCAAGGCAATATCAAAAGTAACACTGTATTTTTAAACGAATGGTTTGCAGTTGATTTAGTTAAAAATTCCGATGGTGCAGTAGTAGGCGTTATTGCTATCAATATTGAAGACGGCGAAACCGTTTATGTGAAAGCCAAGGCAACCGTTATTGCGACCGGTGGTGCGGGTCGCATTTATGCTTCTACCACTAACGCTCATATCAATACTGGCGATGGCGTCGGCATGGCATTGCGCGCCGGCTTTCCAGTGCAAGATATTGAAATGTGGCAGTTCCACCCAACCGGTATCGCCGGTGCCGGAACGCTGGTAACGGAAGGGTGCCGTGGTGAAGGCGGTTATCTCATCAACAAAAATGGTGAGCGTTTTATGGAGCGCTATGCGCCCAATGCGAAAGACCTTGCAGGTCGCGACGTAGTTGCGCGCTCAATGGTATTAGAAATCCTTGCCGGTAATGGCTGTGGTCCGGAAGGCGATCACGTATTGCTTAAACTGGATCATTTAGGCGAAGAAGTGCTGGAAAGCCGCTTGCCAGGCATCTGTGAATTATCGCGTACCTTTGCTCACGTTGACCCCGTAAAAGAACCCATTCCAGTAGTACCTACTTGCCATTACATGATGGGTGGTATTCCCACCAATATTAATGGCCAAGCCTTAACACAAAATGCAGATGGTATAGATACCGTTATCGATGGTTTATTTGCCTGTGGCGAAGCAGCCTGTGTATCTGTTCACGGCGCAAACCGTTTGGGCGGAAACTCCTTGCTCGATTTGGTGGTATTTGGTCGCGCAGCAGGTTTATATATTGAAAAAACTTTGCGCGAAGGCATTGAGCAACGCAATGCAACACCTGCGGATATCGACCGCGCGATGGCGCGTTTAAATAAATTAAATACCTCAACAACTGGCGAAAGCGCAGCCGTATTGCGTAAAGAACTACAAACCATTATGCAAAATTACTTTGGCGTATTTCGCAAAGGTGAATTCATGCAGCTGGGAATACAAAAACTTGCAGAGCTGCGTAAACGCATTGAGAATGTTGCGATTACTGATAAGAGCAATGCCTTTAATACCGCGCGTATTGAAGCCCTGGAATTACAAAACTTGTTAGAAGTCGCAGAAGCCACTGCGATTGCTGCAGAAGTACGTAAAGAATCGCGTGGTGCCCATGCACGTGACGACTTTGAAGATCGTGACGATGTTAATTGGTTGTGTCATTCACTCTTTTTCCCTGGGGATAAGCGTGTTACCAAGCGTGCAGTGAATTTTAAACCGCACACAATGGAAGCTTTTGAACCTATGAAACGCACATACTAATTGGGGACCTGCAGCATGTTAAAAGTTGAAATCTATCGCTACAATCCTGACACCGATAAAGCGCCCTACATGAAGACTTATGAGTTTGATACTCAAGGTAAAGATTTAATGGTGTTGGATGTGTTGGAGCAGTTAAAAGCACAAGATGAAAGTTTGGCTTATCGCCGCTCATGCCGCGAAGGCGTGTGCGGTTCAGACGGCATGAATATCAATGGCAAAAATGGTTTGGCCTGCATTAAACCTTTGTCGGAATGCGTGAAGAACAATAAGTTGATTTTGCGACCGCTTCCCGGTTTGCCAGTTATCCGCGATTTGGTTGTGGACATGACTCAGTTCTACGATCAATACAAAAAGATTGAACCCTATTTGCAAAACGATACTCCGGCACCGGCTATTGAACGTTTACAATCGCCAGAGGATCGTGAAAAGCTGGATGGATTGTACGAATGTATTTTGTGTGCCTGCTGCTCAACAGCCTGCCCGTCGTTCTGGTGGAACCCTGATAAATTTATCGGCCCTGCTGGCTTGTTACAGGCCTATCGCTTTCTGGCAGATAGCCGCGATTTAGCAACTGAAAAACGCTTGTCCAATCTGGATGATCCATTCAGTGTATTTCGTTGTCACGGCATTCAAGCCTGTGTGGCAGTGTGCCCAAAAGGCCTTAATCCAACCAGAGCCATTGGCCATATTCGCAACATGTTGTTACAGAGCGCTACCTAAGGGTGGTGCTTTTTCGTATGGGTAAGCTATAAAAGATCGAATTTTAAATCGAATTTTAAACACTTAGGGTGAGTGGAATGCAAGACAGTATCATGGCGCATTTTTTAAGTAATTCTCACATTTCTGGTGGGAATGCTGCTTATGTTGAAGAGCTCTACGACACATATTTACATAATCCCAATGCTGTTTCTGAAGAGTGGCGCGGCTATTTTGATCAGCTGCCGCGCATTAACGGAGTTATGACCCAGGATACACCTCACTCAGTAATTCGCGCGCAATTTGAGCTGCTGGGTAAATCTCGTGTCCGCACAGTGGCCGCCGTTAGTGGTGGCAGCGTTAGCGCCGATCATGAACGTAAACAAGTCAAAGTCTTACAACTTATTAGTTCTTATCGTTTTCGTGGACACCAAAAAGCTGAGCTTGACCCATTAGGTTTGATGCAGCGCGATTCAGTACCTGATTTGGGTTTAGCCTTTCATGGTTTGACTAATGCTGATTTGGATATTGTATTTAATACTGGCAATTTGTTTATTGGCAAAGAAGACGCACCGTTGCGCGAAATTATTGATGCGCTTGAAAAAACTTATTGCGGTCATGTGGGTGTGGAAATTATGCACATCACCCCTTTGGCAGAAAAACAATGGTTGCAACAACGCTTGGAAAGCGTGCGCTCAAACCCTGAATTTAGCAAAGAACAACGCTTGGCAGTGCTTGAGCGTTTAACTGCTGCGGAAGGCCTTGAACGACACCTCGACAGTAAATACCCCGGCACCAAACGTTTCGGCTTGGAAGGTGGCGAAAGTTTTATTCCACTCGTGGATGCGCTGGTTAAACGCGCTGGCACTTATGGCGCAAAAGAAATTGTTTTAGGTATGGCGCATCGCGGCCGCCTGAATGTGCTTATTAATTTATTCGGTAAAAACCCTTCTGATTTGTTTGCGGAATTTGACGGTAAACGGTTGGTAGATACTTCTGGCGATGTTAAATATCACCAGGGTTTTTCTTCCAACCTTATGACACCTGGCGGTGAGTTACACATTGCAATGGCTTTTAACCCATCGCATCTTGAAATTGTATCTCCCGTTGTCGAAGGTTCAGTACGCGCGCGTCAAGATCGTCGCAATGATAAAACCGGCGCAAAAGTAGTGCCTATTGTTGTTCATGGCGACGCTGCATTTGCCGGACAAGGCGTAGTGATGGAGACATTCCAAATGTCCCAAACTCGCGCTTACGGCACTGGCGGAACCTTGCATTTGGTGATCAATAATCAGGTAGGTTTCACCACCAATAAACGTGAAGATGCGCGCTCTACCGAGTATTGCACTGACGTTGCTAAAATGATTGAAGCCCCTATTTTTCACGTCAACGGTGACGACCCTGATGCCGTATTATTTGTTGCGCAATTGGCAATGGATTACCGCTACGAATTCAAAAAAGACGTAGTGGTGGATTTAGTTTGCTATCGCCGTCGCGGTCACAATGAAACCGACGAGCCATCCGCAACTCAGCCGTTGATGTATCAAGTCATTCGCAATTTAAAAACGACCCGCGCCATCTATGCAGATAAATTAATCGCTGCAAACTTGTTATCACAAGCTACAGCAGATGATATGACAACCAATTATCGCGCAGCTTTGGATCGCGGTGAGCACGTAGCCAGCGGTTTGGTAAGTGAGCCGGATCGTTCTCTGTTTGTCGATTGGTCACCGTTTATTGGTCACGATTGGTTAACACCCGCCAATACGGGGATGGAGTTAAAAGCGTTGCAGGCAATTGCTAATAAAATGCTGGAAATTCCCGATGGCATAGTCGTACAAAAACAAGTTGAAAAAATTTACGAAGATCGCCGTAAAATGGCCGGTGGTGCCTTGGCGCTTAACTGGGGAATGGCGGAAACCCTGGCTTATGCAACGCTCCTCGAGCAAGGTTACGAAATACGCATGACCGGCCAGGACGTAGGCCGCGGTACATTTTCACATCGCCATGCAGTTTTACACAGCCAAAAAGATGGTCAGGCCTACACACCTATCGGCAATATGAAAGCCAATCAACCAAGGTTTGACTTGTTTGATTCCTATTTATCCGAAGAAGCTGTATTGGCATTTGAATATGGCTACTCAACCACTGCGCCAAAAGGTTTGGTGATTTGGGAAGCGCAATTTGGTGATTTTGCCAATGGTGCCCAGGTTGTTATCGACCAGTTTATTACCAGCGGCGAACACAAGTGGGGTCGTTTGTGTGGCCTGACTATGTTGTTACCACATGGTTACGAAGGGCAAGGCCCTGAGCATTCATCCGCACGTCTTGAACGTTTTATGCAATTGTGCGCGGAACATAATATTCAAGTATGCGTTCCCACTACACCTGCGCAGGTCTTCCATATGCTGCGGCGGCAGGCGATTCGTCCTATGCGTCGCCCGCTGGTAGTCATGAGCCCTAAATCCTTGTTACGCCACAAGCTTGCAACTTCAACTCTGGAAGAATTAGCCAACGGTCAATTCCAGAATGTGATTGCGGATACAGGCGTTGAACCAGCAAAAGTAAAACGCGTTGTGTTGTGCAGCGGCAAGGTTTATTTCACTTTGTTAGAGGCACGCATGGAATCTAAACAGGACGATGTTGCTTTCATCCGTATGGAACAGCTTTACCCTTTCCCGGAACAAGAACTAAAAACCGCTTTGGCGCCTTACAAAGGTCTGAAGACTATTGTTTGGTGTCAGGAAGAGCCAATGAACCAAGGCGCTTGGTACAGTAGTCAACACCACTTGCGCCGTGTTGCCCATGACCTATTTCCAAGTATGTATTTGGAATATGTCGGCCGCGAAGCTTCAGCAGCTCCAGCATGTGGTTATATGTCTGCCCACATCGAAGAACAAAACCGTTTTGTAAATCAGGCACTGAAGGTATAGCCTTCAGTCTTCCCAACTAACACGTCATAGCGAGAGAGAAGGAATAGTAATGAGTATTGAAATTAAAGCGCCAACGTTCCCCGAATCAGTAGCTGATGGCACTATCGCAACATGGCATAAAAAGCCAGGTGAAGCGGTATTGCGCGATGAGTTAATCGTAGATATAGAAACCGACAAAGTGGTACTGGAAGTTGTTGCGCCGGCTGATGGCAGCATTGCTGAAATCAGAAAAGGCGAAGGCGAAACCGTTCAAAGCAATGAAGTGATTGCCATTTTTGTAGCGGGTGCAGTGGCAACTGCTGCTCCCCAAGCCGCAGCTAAACCTTCAGTAGCTGCCGTAGCGACAACGACTGATAAGTTAGTAAACCCAGCCGCACGTAAAATGGCTGAAGAACACAATGTCAACACTTCTGCAGTTGCCGGGTCTGGTAAAGATGGCCGCGTAATGAAAGAAGATGTTGCTAATCACCTTAAGTCAACACCAGCCGCTGCACCTGCCGCAAGTACCACAGCACCGGTTGTTGCCCTTGAAGCTGC
This sequence comes from Gammaproteobacteria bacterium, assembly GCA_043745725.1. Classification (GTDB taxonomy): domain Bacteria; phylum Pseudomonadota; class Gammaproteobacteria; order Pseudomonadales; family Cellvibrionaceae; genus Cellvibrio. The sequence continues at coordinate 12,562 of JAYTSJ010000287.1, forward strand.
TGGTGACCGCGTTGAAAAGCGTGTGCCTATGACGCGTTTACGTAAACGTATTGCCGAGCGTTTGCTCGAAGCATCAAATACCACTGCGATGCTCACTACGTTTAACGAAGTGAACATGGCGCCAATCATGGCCTTGCGCGCAAAATACAAAGATCAGTTTGAGAAAGCTCATGGCGGCACGCGTTTGGGTTTTATGAGTTTCTTTGTTAAAGCCGCTGCTGAAGCCTTGCGTCGCTTCCCGGCGGTAAATGCATCCATTGATAACAACGATATTGTTTATCATGGCTATCAAGATATTGGTGTTGCGGTATCGACTGAAAAAGGTTTAGTGGTACCCGTATTACGTAACACTGAAAGCATGAGTTTGGCCGGTATCGAAAGCACAATTCGCGATTTCGGTTTGCGCGCACGCGATGGTAAATTAAGTATTGAAGAAATGTCTGGCGGTACCTTTACCATCACTAACGGTGGTACATTTGGTTCATTGCTGTCCACACCTATTTTGAACTTACCGCAAGCCGCCATTTTGGGTATGCACAAAATTCAAGAGCGCCCAATGGCCGTTAATGGCAAGGTAGAAATTCTGCCGATGATGTATTTGGCGCTGTCTTATGATCACCGTTTATTGGATGGCAAAGATGCTGTGCAATTCCTGGTTGCCATTAAAGACTTATTGGAAGATCCAGCACGCATTTTGTTGGAAATCTAAATTAATACATTAGAGAAAATAGCTATGTCTGAAAAATTTGATGTCATCGTAATAGGTTCTGGCCCAGCAGGCTATGTAGCGGCAATTCGTGCGGCACAGTTAGGTTTAAAAACAGCTTGTATCGAAAAATGGCGCAATGAAGAAGGCAAAGGCGTTAATGGTGGCACTTGTTTGAATGTAGGATGCATTCCTTCAAAAGCTCTGTTGGATAGCGCCTATAAATATCATGAAGCGAAAGATGAATTGGCAGTTCACGGTATTTCTACTACCGGTGTTGCTATCAATGTTCCGTCAATGATTGCGCGTAAAAATCAAATTGTTAAACAGCTTACCAGTGGCATTGCGGGTCTATTCAAGGCCAATGGCGTAACCGGCTTGTACGGTACTGGCAAATTATTGGCTGGCCGTAAAGTTGAATTTACCGATAGCGACGGCAAAGTATCTGTACTCGAAGCAGGTAATGTAATTTTGGCTTCCGGTTCTAATCCAATCAATATTCCAGTTGCTCCTGTTGATAACAAAATTATTGTTAACTCCACCGGCGCGTTAGAATTTGATGCCGCACCCGCGCGTTTAGGCGTTATTGGTGCCGGTGTTATTGGTTTGGAATTGGGCAGTGTATGGAACCGCTTAGGTTCTAAAGTAATTGTGCTTGAAGCATTGGATAGTTTCCTCGCGGTCATGGATCAACAAATTGCCAAAGAAACGCAAAAAATTCTGACCAAACAAGGCTTGGATATTCGCACTAGCTCACGGGTTACCGGCTCCAAAATTAACGGCAAAGAAGTGACCGTGACTTATTTGGATAAAGACGGTAACGAGCAACACGAAACTTTCGATAAATTAATTGTTTGTGTGGGTCGTCGTCCGTTTACCGAAAACTTGCTTGCGGCTGACAGCGGCGTAAATCTCGATGAACGCGGTTTTATTTTCGTCAATGAATTCTGCGCAACCAACGCCCCAGGTGTTTGGGCAATCGGTGACGTTGTGCGCGGCCCAATGCTGGCACATAAAGGTTCCGAAGAAGGCGTTATGGTTGCCGAGCGTATTGCCGGCCAAAAGACGCAAATGAATTACGACATTATTCCTAACGTTATTTATACCCATCCTGAAGTGGCATCTGTCGGCAAAACTGAAGAGCAAATTAAAGCTTCAGGCGAGCCTTACAATATCGGCACCTTCCCTTTTTCTGCATCTGGCCGTGCAATGGCTGCCAATGAAACTCAAGGCTTGGTAAAAATTATTGCCCATGCAGTAACTGATCGTATTTTGGGTGCCCACATTGTTGGCCCAAGCGCGGCAGACTTAATTCAACAAGTAGCAATTGCCATGGAATTCGGTTCCAGCGCAGAAGATTTAGGCATGATGGTGTTTGGTCACCCAACCTTGTCTGAAACAATTCATGAAGCAGCTTTAGCAGTACATGGCCATGCCATTCACATTGCAAACAAGAAGAAGCGCTAAGCGAGAAGAAGAGCTAAGAAGACCGTAGAGTCCTCAATCCCTGGCGGCCATAAACTCAAAAGGTTTATGGCCATCGATAACCCCCGTTGGCATGTTCACTTAACAATACATGTTCAACCATCGTCAAATGGAACAACACCATGAATTTGCACGAGTATCAGGGTAAGCAGTTGTTTGCCCAATATGGCTTGCCTGTTTCTAAAGGTATAGCCGCAGCTACTGTTGCTGAAGCAGTTGCCGCAGCAGATGTAATCGGCGGCAATTTATTTGTCGTTAAAGCTCAAGTTCACGCTGGTGGTCGCGGTAAAGCCGGCGGTGTAAAGCTTGTTAAAACGAAAGAAGAAATTGCAGCTTTCGCGGATAAATGGTTAGGCAAAAACTTGGTCACTTATCAGACTGATGCAAAGGGCCAACCAGTAAGCCGTATTTTAGTGGAACCTTGTACCGACATAGCTAAAGAGCTTTATTTGGGTGCCGTGGTTGATCGTTCCAGTCGTCGCATAGTGTTCATGGCGTCTACTGAAGGCGGCGTTGAGATTGAAAAAGTTGCCCATGAAACTCCGGAAAAAATTCTCAAAGCAGCGATAGATCCCTTAGTCGGTGCCCAGCCTTACCAGGGTCGCGATTTGGCTTTCAAACTCGGTTTGGAAGGCAAGCAAATTAACCAATTCGTGAATATTTTCATGGGTTTGGCAAAACTGTTTAAAGACAAAGATTTGGCGTTGCTGGAAGTGAATCCATTGGTTATCACCCCAGAAGGTAACCTGCACTGCCTGGATGCCAAGTTGGTAATCGACGGCAATGCTATGTACCGTCACCCTGAATTAAAAGCAATGCAAGATCCAACTCAGGAAGATGCGCGCGAAGCACACGCCGCTGCCTGGGAGCTTAACTACGTAGCACTTGATGGCAACATCGGCTGTATGGTAAACGGTGCAGGCTTGGCAATGGGTACTATGGACATTGTTAAACTGCACGGTGGACAGCCCGCTAACTTCCTCGATGTAGGCGGTGGCGCGACTAAAGAGCGTGTTGTTGAAGCGTTCAAAATCATTTTGTCTGACACTGCAGTTAAAGCCGTATTCATCAATATCTTCGGTGGTATTGTGCGTTGCGACATGATCGCTGAAGGCGTAATTGGCGCAGTTAAAGAAGTAGGCGTGAAAGTCCCTGTTGTTGTTCGTTTGCAAGGCAACAACGCTGAGATCGGTGCGAAAGTGCTGACTGAAAGTGGCTTGAACATTATCGCTGATACCGACTTGACTGGCGCTGCCAAGAAAGTTGTTGCAGCAGCTGCTAACGCATAAGGGGCCCATCAAGGGGACAAAGAACATGAGCGTTTTAATTAACAAAGACACCAAAGTAATCTGCCAGGGTTTCACCGGTGCGCAAGGTACATTCCACTCCGAGCAAGCGATTGCTTACGGCACTAAAATGGTTGGTGGTGTAACCCCAGGTAAAGGTGGTCAAACTCACCTTGGCTTGCCAGTGTTCAATACTGTTGCTGAAGCTGTAGCAACGACTGGTGCAACTGCATCGGTGATTTATGTTCCGGCGCCTTTCTGTAAAGACTCAATCCTTGAAGCAGCAAACGGCGGCATTAAGTTGATCGTGTGTATTACTGAAGGTATTCCAACTCTCGATATGCTTGACGCTAAAGTGAAGTGTGACGAGTTGGGCGTGCGTTTGATTGGCCCTAACTGCCCTGGCGTTATCACTCCGGGCGAATGTAAGATCGGCATTATGCCAGGTCACATTCATTTGCCGGGTAAAGTGGGTATAGTTTCTCGTTCAGGTACTTTGACTTACGAAGCAGTGAAACAAACTACTGACTACGGTTTTGGTCAATCTACTTGTGTTGGTATTGGTGGCGACCCTATTCCGGGTTCAAACTTCATCGATATTTTGAAATTGTTCCAAGCTGATCCAAAAACAGAAGCGATTGTCATGATCGGTGAAATTGGTGGCTCTGCAGAAGAAGAAGCAGCGGCTTATATCAAAGCCCATGTAACCAAACCTGTAGTATCTTACATCGCCGGCGTTACTGCTCCAGCGGGTAAGCGTATGGGTCATGCTGGTGCGATTATTTCTGGCGGAAAAGGTACTGCTGCTGAGAAATTTGCTGCGCTGCAAGATGCGGGTGTAAAAACCGTAGAAAGCTTGGCTGATATCGGTAAAGCATTAAAAGAAATCACTGGCTGGTAATATCAGCAAGGTGAAAAAAGTGAAAAAGGCGGTCTTCGGATCGCCTTTTTTAAATCTTGTTTACTCAACAAAGCTGAGGAATCCCATGAGCCTATTACTGGTTGCCGATATCGGTGGAACCAACGGACGTTTTGGTCTAGTTGAATTTGATGCTAGCAAAAGCGGTAAGGTTGATTACACCGCCCATCGACAAGTCACCCTCAAATGTGCCAACTATTCTGATATGGCAGGAATGATCAAGGCCTGCTGCGCAGAATTTGACGTAGATATGCCGAAATATGCTTGTTTGGCAATCGCTGGCCCCATCGAAAACGGCCATGCATCCATTACCAATCTGCACTGGAAGTTTTCCGTAGAAGCCTTACGCGACCAGCTGCACATGAGTACCTTGCACATCATCAACGACTTTGCTGCTCTCGCTTATGCAGTACCTTTTTTGCCGGACGATGAATTCGCTACACTCTATGCCTCAACTTTGAATAACCCTGGAGCTCCGATAGTCGTTATGGGCCCGGGCACTGGTTTTGGTATGGCTGCGCTAGTTCCCAGTCACGGCAGTTGGGAAATCATCCCAACCGAAGGTGGTCACGCAAGTTTTGCACCCACCAACGAAAAAGAATTGGCCATCAAATCATTTTTGCTGAAAGAACAAAACCATGTATCCGTAGAAAACATTCTATCGGGTGCCGGACTGGTCAATTTGTACCGCGCCCTAGCCCATATAGCGGGTGTTCCAACACGGGAATACACTCCAGCTGATGTCAGCAATAAAGGCTTGGCCAACGAAGATCCAATTTGCCGTGCAGCCATTCTTACATTTTGCGATGTATTAGGCGAAGTTGCTGGCGACAAAGCGCTTTCTTTAGGCGCAAAAGGTGGCGTTGTTATCGGTGGCGGTATCACCCCCAAACTTATGAGCTTGCTGGCTGAATCTCACTTTTTAGAACGCTATAAAAATAAAGGCCCAATGGCAGGCTATGTGAGTGATATTTCGATTAAATTAATTACTAATGACAAAGCGGCCCTGGTAGGCTCAGCAGCTTGGCTGATTAATAAAACCCCGGCTCTGAAAAACACCTAAAACCATTCGCTATTCCGCTCATAAAAAATGCACCTCAAGGTGCATTTTTTATGAGCGGAACTCAGTGAAGTAAGCTGTCTTTTGCATTTTTACATGCAATCCGGACAATAAATTATATGACAGCAAAGCAAGCTTGAATTATAGTACGGCGCTCTTGCGACCAGGCCAACATTTGGTTACCTGAAAGCAATGACAATAGACCACCATACTACTAACAATTATCACAAACTCTAACAACTACAATCCGAGGTCCATAATGGCCAGCATCCCGCAAAGTTCGACAAATAACATCGCTACAGAAAATAGTCGCGCTGAAGGAGAAGGAAGTTATACCGTTCCTCTCATTATCATTACCATATTATTTTTTATGTGGGGCGCAATTACCTCACTAAACGACGTGCTAATTCCACATTTAAAAGCAGTGTATTCCCTAAGTTATAAACAAGCTGCCTTAGTGCAGGTATGGTTTTTTGGTGCTTATTTTTTAGTATCGCTTCCCGCTGGATTCTACGTACGCAGCTTTGGCTATCAAAAAGGCGCTATTACCGGCTTAGTGATTGCAGCAGCTGGTTGTGCATTATTTTATCCTGCGGCAACCAACGGTTATTTTTTCTTCCTATTTGCCTTTTTTATAATGGCAGCAGGAATTACCGTACTACAGGTTGCGGCCAACCCTTATGTGGCGGTACTCGGGCCTGCAAAAACAGCCTCCAGCCGCCTTAATTTAACGCAAGCCTTAAACTCTGCTGGCGCATCCATGTCCCCAATTGTAATCGGTGGATTAATTTTAGGTAGTGCTACATTCGTGAGTGAAGCAGAGCTTGCCACTTTCACAGAAAGCGCTCGTAATGCTTACAAAGCAGCTGAAGCAGCCTCGGTGCAAGTACCCTATTTAATAGTTGCAGGAGCCTTATTACTGCTTGCAGGATTCTTTGCAGTGGTGAAATTGCCGAAAATTGAAACCAAAGAGGTAAGTAAATCAAGAGGTTTTGCTGAATCAATGGTGTATATCAAGAAAGGGCTTAGCGCTAACCCTCACCTCACTTTAGGTGTCATTGGCATTTTTTTATATGTTGGTGCGGAAGTATCCATTGGTAGCTGGCTTATAAACTTCATTGGCTTACCAAATGTTGCAGCAATGCCCCTAGATAACGCTAAGAATTGGCTAGCAACTTATTGGGCGTTTGCAATGATTGGTCGTTTTATCGGTTTTGCAGTTATGCTTAAGGTCAGCGCCGGCAAAGTACTTACCTTCAATTCAGCTACGGCCATTTTATTGGTTTTAATCGCTACATTTAACTCCGGTAACCATGTTTTATTCGATATAACAATTCCTGTTGTTACAAGCTGGAATGATGTTTTTAAAGGCGCTTGGCACCTTAAAGATATTGCATTCACTCAAGGCTATTTAGCGATGGTAGCTATTACTCTTGTTGGTTTATTTAACTCTATTATGTTCCCCACCATTTTTACCATGGCATTGCATAAATTAGGCAACTTCACCAGCCAAGGCTCAGGATTATTGTGCATGGGTATTGTAGGGGGTGCAGTGGTTCCTTTTATGCATGCCGCGTTAGCGGATGCTATTGGGCTACAACTTTCATTCTTACTGCCAGCTGCTTGTTATGTATTTATTCTTTACTTCGGCTTTAAATATATGAATATGCACACCACCGAAGAAGAAGTACTCACTCAAGAGCCAGTACATCCATAAGTTTGTGTACTAAATCATAAAAAAAGCCCGCTCTTTTATAAAGACCGGGCTTTTTTTATGATCAACAGTAATGACTGAATTGCAATAAATTTAGATTTGAGATGACAAATTTACAAACTGAGAATTTTCTTAATGAAAGGAATAGTTAATTTTCTTTGTTCAGCTAAAGATGCATAATCAAGACGATTGAGTTGCCAAAATAATTCGTTCATATCCCGTGGCAAGCGCTGAATTATAAAGTTAGCTACTTCATCACTTAATTCAAGGCCGCGTGCCCGTGCGCGCAACTGCAAAGCTTGCTGCTTTTCCTGATCATCAAGGGAGTGAACATGAAAAGTTATACCCCACTGTAAACGCGAAGCAAGGTCAGGTAAATTAACTGGTAACTCACGTGGCCCCAATACCGCGGCGACCAAAAGCAACTTCCCTGCATCACGCATCCGATTGTAAAGACTGAATAATGCCAGCTCCCAATCAGCGCGTCCTATTATTAAATCCACTCCATCCAGACACACAAAATCGAGCGTTTCCAAACCAGTAAAAAGTTCATCGGGCGCATAGCCAATTAAATCGCGCAGTGGAAAATATTGAAAACTTTTACCAAGTGTTTGTGCTTGATGGCATGCCGCCTGTAACAAGTGCGTAAGGCCACAACCACTCGCGCCCCACAAGTAAATAAAAGGCTCGTTAGCAAATTCTATTTGGCTGCGCAGCGCACTGCGTACTTGTGCATTTGGCGTTGTTTCTAGAGCATAAAAATTGTCGAAGGTGGCATCGTCAATAAGGCTTACAGAAAGGGAAAGTTGTTGCGGTTTCATGATGATTATTGCCAACGGAAATTCAATTGGAGGGGCTGTATTGACGTATCGGTAGTTGATTCAAGCAGTTGCCATTTTGCATTTAACTCAAGCGTACTTTTTAACAACGTAATATCGCCGTCTATAATTACGTTAAATACTAAAATATCTTTACTAGTACTTAACAACTCACTATGACGAATCATAGCCACAGTTTTTAAATATGCCTTGGCTTGTTTGAATGCAGTAAAATCTTGCACATTAGTAATTTGAATTATTATTTTTTGCTGAGTAGGTTTTTGTAATAGTTGCGCGTCACGCAACAATTTTTCCACAGCTTGTGGGGAATAATTAAGAATGAGTTTAATGCCGCTGGCAGGTTTGACAGCATTAGGAAATGTTGTATCGCGCTCAGAAGTATAATTGAACCGAAGTAAATAATTAGGTGCGTCATTAATTGCCTGGTGTATCAGAGGATGTTGCAGCGCCGCAACATCACCACCGGTAAGACGTAGAATAACATCGCCAAAAGTTGCCTTCGCAGCGTTAACACGTTCAGCCTCAGACTGATTGGCTACTATAGTTTCCACACGGTACACATCAAGTTGCTGCTCAGCAGTTGCACTCAATGCCCATATATTCAATAGCAACAATACGACTAGTCGAACCACAATTAACTCCTACATTCAGGTCAATTCTAACAAGACGCCCATTGTAGCAGGCTGGATAAAAGGATAAGGTCAAAGAAACTGAATTTATTACTCCAGTTTTGTACAATGCGTCCCAATCATTCACTAATACTGAAGACTCTCCATGAATAGCATTACCACTACCTTTAGTCACACCACGCAAAAGATCTTAAATATTACCGTCATTGTTGCCGCGCTCGGTTACTTTGTCGATGTATACGATCTTATTTTGTTTTTGATTATCGGCAAAAAAAGCCTCATTGAGCTTTACCCCGAATGGGCTGGGCAACCTATTTTAATCGACAAATTTCAACATCTACTCGACATCCAAATGATTGGCATGCTGATTGGGGGGATTGCCTGGGGCGTTATTGGCGACAAAAAAGGCCGGCTGGCCGTACTCTTTGGCAGCATTATTTGCTATTCACTTGCTAATCTTGCCAATGCTTTCGTCACCGACATGACAACTTATGCGCTGCTACGTTTTATTGCTGGCTTTGGTTTAGCTGGTGAGTTAGGTGCAGGCGTATGCCTGGTAGCTGAATTGATGGATAAAAATAAACGCGGTTTAGGCACTATGATTGTCGCCTCAGTCGGAGTACTTGGCGCAGTCGCAGCGGCGTTGGTGGCACAATTTATTAGCTGGCAAACTTCTTATATTATTGGCGGCGTACTCGGCTTGGGTTTATTGTTTTTACGCATCGGCATTTTTGAAAGTGGTATGTTTCAAAAAGCCCACAGCGAACACATCAGCCAAGGTAACTTTTTGATGATGTTCGCCACCCGCGAACGTTTAAATCGTTTCCTTAAGTCTATTTTGCTCGGTTTACCTACGTGGTTCGTCATTGGTTTACTGGTGGCACGCGCGCCGGAAATAGCTAAAACTCTCAATGTTCAAGGTGATATTGCGCAATCAATGTGCATCCTGGTGGCTTACGCAGGTTTAGTATTCGGCGACCTCGCATCAGGCACCGCTAGCCAGTTGATGCGCAGCCGCAAAAAAGCCTTCGCACTTTTTTATACACTCTGCAGCCTAATGATTTTTTTGTATCTCAACCTGCACAATGTCAGCAACACCGTTTTTTACACCTCCATATTTCTACTAGGTTTTTCAGTGGGTTTCTGGGCACTATTTGTGACTAATGCATCTGAACAATTTGGTACAAATTTGCGCGCCACATCTGCCATTAGCATCCCCAACTTTGCCCGTGGTTCCCTGGTACCCATCGCCTGGATATTCAAACAAATTATGGCTACAAATAATGGAAATATGATCGTCAGCTTTTTTTGGGTAGGTGGCGGCATTATGCTCATCACCTTTGCCACACTTTATTTTGTGGAGGAGACTTTCTCCCGCGATTTAGATTTTTACGAGCATTAAAAAAACTTCAAATAACGAGCAAGAAAAAGCAGATAAACCGGATGCTCTCAGCGTTGATGCAGTACAAAATTTGCCAATAAGGGCATTTACTTATACCATTAGCCCTTCAAATACCCCGCAGGCAGCCAAGATGCTGCCTGTTTTGTTGTAGCGCTGCGGTTTACTCCCTGCCTTTAATAACGCTAAGCCAGTCATCGATTGGCTTTTTGTGGTTTTGTTTTTACAACAAATAGATTTTTTATCCGTAGACTTTTAACAAATAGATTTTTAACCAAGCGTAAACTTTTGGAGAACATGATGACTACCCTGATGAACACTTATGGCGCCAGAACCCTAACCCTGATTAAGGGCGAAGGTAGCCGAGTGTGGGACGCGGAGGGTAAATCTTATCTGGATGCCATTAGTGGAATCGCAGTATGTGGCCTTGGCTACTCGCATCCAGCCGTCACTAAAGCATTATGTGAACAAGCTGCAACTTTGTTGCACGTTTCCAATTATTACAACATTCCCAAGCAACAACGTCTTGCTGATTTACTGATTGCACAGTCGGGAATGCAAAAAGTATTTTTCTCTAATTCTGGTGCTGAAGCTAATGAAGCCGCAATAAAAATTGCGCGTAAATATGGCAATGATAAAGGCGTGAAAAATCCCGCGATTATCGTCATGGCCAATAGCTTCCACGGCAGAACTCTCGCAACACTTAGCGCTACTGGTAATGCGAAAGTGCAAATCGGTTTTGAGCCATTGGTAGAAGGTTTTATTCGTGTACCCTATGACGATGTTGCTGCGGTAAAAGCTGCCGCTAAAGAGCACACCAACATAGTGGCGATTCTTGTCGAGCCGGTTCAAGGCGAAGGCGGTGTACGTGTACCCGCACCTGAATATCTCAATCAACTGCGTGCCATTTGTGATACCAATGAATGGTTGCTGATGCTCGATGAGATTCAAACCGGCAATGGCCGTACTGGAACTTATTTTGCCTATCAACACAACAACCTATTGCCGGACGTAGTGACTACCGCAAAAGGTTTAGGCAACGGTGTGCCCATTGGCGCTTGTTTGGCACAGGGCAAAGCAGCTGACGTATTACAGCCAGGCAATCACGGCTCTACGTTTGGTGGTAATCCGCTGGCGTGTAGTGCGGGTGTCGCTGTGATTGAAACTTTACTGGCAGAAAAACTTATCCCACAAGTCAAAATTCTGGGCGATAAATTATTAACCGCATTTAAAACTGCCTTTGCTGGCAATAGCAAAGTTGTTGAGGTACGCGGTAAAGGTTTGATGATTGGTATAGAACTAAACGCGCCCTGCGCAGAGCTGATGGAAAAAGGCCGCGCCAAGGGAATTTTAATTAACGTAACCTCAGTAAACACCATACGTTTGTTGCCGACGTTTATCCTTACGGATGCTGAAGCCAATGAACTTGTCACCAAAGTGGTGGAATTAGTCACTGAGTTTTAACAGCATAGGGGGCGACCCCTAATGTAATAAAGTGCGGCGTTTTCAACATGTGTTGAAATCCGCACGAAAAAAGAGAGCGGTATTATGGTTCCCTCAAAGGCACCGAGACATTTTTTAACACTAGACGACGTTACACGCGATGAATTAAGTCACATCATCCAGCGCGCTATCGAACTCAAAAAAATTCAACGCGCAGGCAACTCGCCAGAGCTATTCAAAAACAAAGTACTGGGAATGATTTTTGAAAAATCTTCCACCCGTACTCGCGTTTCATTTGAATCCGGCATGGCACAAATGGGTGGCCACGCGATTTTCCTTTCTACTAAAGATTCGCAATTAGGTCGTGGTGAACCGGTAGAAGATGCCGCGCGCTGCATCGCGAGCATGGTTGATATGGTGATGATTCGCACGTTCGAACACAAAACCGTAGAACGCTTTGCCGAATATTCGCGCGTGCCGGTTATCAACGGTTTATCCGATGATCATCACCCCTGCC
>JAYTSJ010000288.1:0-3123 GCA_043745725.1 Gammaproteobacteria bacterium
CGATGTATTTCCGCTAGAAAGTTATTGCTACATTTTGTACGGCATGAAGTTCAAAACCGACACTCATGCAGTAGGTGATGCACAATTAAATATGCTGGAGAAAAAAATTCAAAGCCAGCAACACAACATGGCAGGACTGATACATTCATTGCCAAGTAATAGATCACTCATCAATAAAATCCGTGAGTATGGTTTACAGAGAATATAAGGCTATGACAGCAATAGAAATAATCGACGATATCCAGCATAAAGAATTACGTATCGATTTTAAAGCGGCGCGACTTGCGTTTCGTAAAGAGTTAGCGTCTGTTGTGCTTTCTGAATTTCATACATTGATGTTTCATTACCCGATTGTCTTTGTGAAAGATGGAGAGACGGGAGAATTTGTTTGCTCCGTATTGCTGGGCATAAATGCGGAGGCCAGCTTGTTGGATGCTAAGGATGTAGAAGATGAAGAATCTATGCCTTTAACTATTCGCCGATTGCCTTTAGTGGCTGTAGATGCACCGGATGGCGAGACGCGCCCCTTGATTGCTATCAATATGGCATCGCCCAGTATTGGCCAAGGCGATTATGTTTTCAAACAAAAATCAAACGGCTTTGAAGCGGCCATGTTTGCCCTTGGTGAATTGTATGACGGCTATAAAGAAACCAAGCACTATGTAAAAAAAATAATCGAATTGGATTTGATTTCAAAATTGCATGCAGAAATACGTCATGCAGATAAGCCAGCACAAATATTAGAAGGAATTTACGCTATTGATTTAAGTAAGGTTGCGCTGCTGGCTGAGCGCGATGATGAGCATAAAAATATGTTTTTGGAGGTTGCCAGTTATGTGTATGCACAAAATTTTTCGCTGTACAATATGAAAAAATTGGCACGGCTAATTTCCTGATTTTATTGTCCTCCAATAATAGTTAACAAATAGAGGCGATACTCCGTTCTGGCGTTGGTGCAAAAATATGGAGCTGCCAATTGCATTACAAGAAACAATTGATTTGTTTAAAGTGCAGGGCGGGTTGCCGGAGCAAATTGATCCATTATTTGCACCCGAAAGCTGGCGTTCAGTTGCGGAAGGCATGGGCTTGCGGCCAAAAAAATATGGCACTTTAGTGGACGACTTTGACTTCCCGGAAGCGCTGAAACACTTCAAGCAATTTATTGAAGCTACCAATAAGTTTGTACAGCAACTGCCATCGCATGATCAATTTATTGCGCAAAATTGCCCCGCGCCTTTGTGGAAAAAATCCTAGCCAATTATTATGTACGGTAGCGGCTGTTTTAATTCGTTATAACATTTATTTTTCTTTCTCCCTTGGTCTGTGTTGCCAAGGGAGTTTCCTCTTCACCTTCTGTTTACACTTCGCTCACTTTTTAGCATACCCATCATTTTTTTTAGATCTCTTGGTGCATTCATTATTTAGTTTTCCATCTGCTAATGTGAAAATTTCTTTCGTTAAAAACGACGCTTTTATTGGCTTTCTAATTCGCTGCTTTCATTGTTTTTGTGATTGTGTCGAGGTTATTAAATTATATTTAATCACTGAAAACGTTTTCAAGAAAATGCAAACGTTTTCATGGCTTAAATAGGCCGCCTCAGCTATAGACACGTCTAAACCTATGTATTTACAATGGATTCAATGTTTAGCGACAAGTATATTTTAATTTTTTTGGCGGCTACTTTTTTAATAATAATTGTCTTGTCTGGGTCTGTTTTTTCATCGATATTCCTTACTATTGATTGTGTTAACTCTTATCTTGTGAAAAATAATAATATGAAAAGAATACTGCTTCCTGTGATGTTATGTTTCCTTACAGTATCGTTTTTAGCACAAAACGTTCTTGCTGATGCTTCGAAAATACTGACAGTTGCCTCGCCTGCAAAAAAAGTAAAAATTGAATTTATTCTGAGTGCTTTGGGTCAGCCTACTTACAAGTCGTATTACAACAACAAAGTGGTTGTGAATGATTCAGTATTGGGTTTTATCTTTAAAGATGCGCCTGCACTTGAAAAAGGTTTTAAGGTGCTTTCATCCAAAGTGTCTGACTTTGATGAAACCTGGGAGCAACCATGGGGCGAAGAGCGCCTTATCAGAAATAACTATCGCGAGTTGCGCGTAACGCTACAAGAAGTGGGCAATGAGCAACGTAAAATGGATGTGGTATTTCGTGCGTACGATTACGGTATTGGCTTTCGTTATGAAGTGCCTGCACAGGCAACTGCTTCATCTTACAAGATTGTCAGAGAGCTGACTGAATTCAATATGAGTGGTGATCACACCTCGTGGTGGATGCCAGCACTGGCTGGTAATCAATACGAATATCTCTACACGCAAACACCCATTAGTAAGTTAGGTTTGGTGCATACACCACTCACAATGAAAACTAAAGCGGGTGTGTATTTGAGTATTCATGAAGCAGCATTACATGATTATTCGAGCATGGTGATTGATGTCGTATCGGGTACAAAGTTACATGCGGGTTTGGTACCTTTAACAAAACATACTGATGTTAAAGCTGAAGTAAACCTGCCATTTGTAACCCCGTGGCGCACGATTCAAATGGCTGAGGAAGCGGGTGACTTGATAACGTCGTATTTAATTTTGAATTTAAATGAGCCGAATAAACTGGGTGATGTTTCCTGGGTTAAACCCGGGAAGTTCGTTGGTGTTTGGTGGGAGATGCATCTTAATAAAACGACTTGGAAGCAAGGCCCTAACCATGGCGCTACTACGGAAAATACAAAAAAATATATTGATTTTGCCGCTAAATATGGTTTTGACAGCGTGTTAGTTGAAGGTTGGAACTTTGGTTGGGATGGAGAGTGGTACAACAAAGGCGGTAATGATTTTAATTTTACCAAAGCCACGCCTGACTTCGATGTGAATGAGCTTGCGAGTTACGCTAAACAAAAAGGAGTTTACATATTAGGTCATCATGAAACTGGGGCGGCAACTGACAACTATGAAAGTCAGTTAGAAGATGCGTATCAATTTTTAGAAGACCATGGCATGAAAGCCGTAAAAAGCGGTTACGTTGAAACTGGCGAAGTACTTATGAATGGTAAATATCATCATGGCCAATTTTTCGTAAATCATGCTCAAAAAGTGATTGATATGGCT
>JAYTSJ010000289.1:0-9694 GCA_043745725.1 Gammaproteobacteria bacterium
AGAAATTGCCGCGGCCTCATCCGAACAAACTTCTGGCGTCAATCAAATTAATATGGCGATTAGTCAAGTAAATCAAACTATGCAACAAAATGCTGCGGCGTCTGAAGAGCTGAGTTCTACTTCAGAAGAAATGACAGCACAAGCCATACGTTTGCAAGAGGCGATGACGTATTTCAAATTAGCAGATAATCAAGTTAAACAACATTTACGCCGTCATTCTTAAGCTCCTATCACATTTAAAAAAGATATTCTTCAACAATGATTTATTATTAAAAAGATACGAACCAGAAACTTTATTATGGATCATGTACTAATACTATGACGACAGAAGATTTCCATATACAACCAACGGATAAAGAATTTTATGCGTTTCAGCAGCTGATCCTCGATCGACTGGGAATTTTTTTGCCCCCATCTAAAAAAGCGCTATTAATGAATCGTCTTTGGAAAAGGCTAATCGTTCACCAACTGAATAACTATCATGATTATTATTGTTTCATCGTCGGCAAAAACGGTTACACAGAGTTAAATTTAATGCTCGAATTAATGACTACCAATGAAACTTATTTTTTTCGTGAACAAAAACATTTTGATTACTTGACTGAGAATATATTACCAAATTTCAGATCGAATGATAATTTTAGGATATGGAGCGCAGCAGCTTCCACCGGTGAAGAACCTTACAGCATTGCGATGTTATTGGCTGATCGTTGCGCAGCAAGTTGGGATTTACTCTGTTCAGATGTTAATTCCACGGTTATTGAGCAGGCAAAAATAGGCATTTACCCTGACCTGCGAGTACAAAATATTCCTGAACAATATTTACGCCGATTTTGTCGAAAAGGTATTGGCCCACAAAAAGGTTTTGTACGTGTGATAGCAGAGCTGCGGGAACGAGTCGATTTTTTTACGTTAAACCTTAACGTAAATATTTCGCATGATCTGGGTAAATTTGATGTGGTTTTTTTACGCAACATTTTGATTTATTTTGAAAATGATATTAAAGAAAAGGTGCTAGATAGAATTGCTAACACACTTAAACCTAATGGCATTTTATTTGTAGGGCACTCAGAAAGCTTGCACGGTGTAACTCAACGTTTTACACCCATCAAGCCTGCGATATATCGGCTTGCCTAAGAAACCTGGGCATATATTTGGACATGTAAATGGAGAGCACGCCATTCCTTCCTCGTTTGAATATTCATCCGGGCGATTGGTATATTGGTAATAGATACCACAGTATTTACACTGTACTTGGCTCCTGCGTGTCATTAACAGCCTGGCACCCCAGATTAAAATTAGGTGGAGTGTGCCACTATATTTTACCAGAGCTGCCGCACGGCATCTCAGATCAAGACGGCAAGAATGCAGGTCGTTATGCAAAAACGGCACTATTGTTAATGAAGAAGGCCATGCTACATCATGCTTCACTGAATGAATTTCAACTAGGTATATTTGGTGGTAGCGACACCATATCCCATTTTGGCATTGGTAAAAAAAATGTTTATTTTGCACAGCAATGGTTACTGAATGAAAATTTGATTGCTACGCAGGTTGATGTCGGCGGAACAATATCCCGGTCTTTAATTCTTACGATATCTTCAGGCCTTGTTACTGTAAAACATTATGAAATGCAGGCAATTAATGCCTCACCAATAATCATTAATCATAAGAGGCCCTAGCCATGACAATAGAAGTAATGGTCATAGATGATTCAGCCGTTGTGCGTCAGGTAATGAGCGGAATTTTAAATGAAGCGCCAGATATTAATGTGTATGCTACTGCGGCAGATCCTATTTTAGCCTTGCAAAAAATGCAAGAAAAATGGCCCGATGTAATTGTGCTGGATATGGAAATGCCGCGTATGGATGGCCTGACATTTTTACGTAAAATTATGGCGGAGCGACCAACACCCATTATTATTTGTTCATCACTTGCAGAAAAAGGCGCTGAATTATCTTTACAAGCACTGGCTGCTGGCGCAATTGATATTGTGACAAAACCACAATTAGGCGTAAAAGATTTTATATTAGATGCCAAACACTTGTTCTGGCAAACTGTGCGAGGCGCAGCCGCTGCGCGTATGACACGGCACAAAGCTGGACCAACACACACAGCAACGGTAGCGCACAAAGTTCCTCTTGTAGATTTAATAACAATGGCGAGCACCACAGATCGCATTACAGTAATAGGAACTTCTACTGGCGGCACTCAGGCATTAGAAGAAATATTGATTAATGTATCACGCACTTGTCCAGGTATTGCTGTAGTACAACATATGCCAGAATTATTTACCGCGGCATTTGCGCAACGTTTAAATAGTGTGTGTCAAGTGGAGGTTAAGGAGGCGAGCTCAGGAGATCGTTTAATTCCGGGGCGAGTATTGATTGCCCCTGGAGGTCACCATTTAGAAATCCAACGCTCTGGCGCCCAATATATTGCCAAAGTATTTCGCGGCCCTACGGTTAACCGCCACTGCCCTTCAGTGGATGTATTATTTCGCTCAGCAGCAATAGCTGCCGGGCGGAATGCAACAGGCATTATTATGACTGGCATGGGTGACGACGGCGCACGCGGCTTACTCGAAATGCGTCATGCCGGCGCGCGCACTATAGCTCAGGATGAAGCTTCTTGCGTGGTGTTTGGTATGCCCAAAGAAGCAATTAACCTTGGCGCAGCAAAAGAAATTTTATCGCTCACAAAAATTTCCTCTGTCTTAGAGAACTTTTCATGAAAACATCGTTAGCTGAGTTACATGTTTTGATTGCGGATGACAGTAGTGCGCAGCGACAATATGCACAACAACTCTGCACAGATTTGGGTTTAATCACTATTCACACCGCAGCCAATGGTGTGGAAGCCCTCAAAATTTTACAAGAAAATACAATTGATATAGCACTGGTTGATTTAGAAATGCCGATCATGGATGGCGTTGAATTAATTCACTCTATCGCGCACCACAAATTATCTACTAATGTGATTATTGTTAGCGCTAAAGATCCTATTTTAATTTCCAGTGTCGGCACCATGGCTGAAGCAGACGGCTTGACAGTACTGGGTACTTTTAAAAAACCCCTACATCTTGATATGTTGCAGTGCAGCTTGTTACGTTTTATCGTGGACTTACAAACGCAAGGCACTAAACTCGCTGAAGCTAAATTAGCGGCAATCCCTCCTATAGTCACAGGGTTAGAATTAAATCACGCGATAACTCATGGCGAAATAATCCTGGCATACCAACCTAAGTTAACTGTGCAAGGTTTATTATTGCGTGGTGTTGAAGCGCTTGCACGTTGGCAACATCCGCAAAAGGGCCTTATACCCCCCACTACTTTTATCCCCTTGGCCGAACGACTCGGTTTAATAAATGCGCTGACACACGTACTTTTAGCTATGGCCCTTAATGAGAAAAAAAAGTGGCAACAAATGGGTTTACGTTTTCATCTCGCATTTAATTTGTCACCATTATCATTAGCGGATGAAGGCTTGGTGGATTGGGTAGTATCACTTTCCAAAAAATACGATGTATTACCACAAGAAATTACCTTCGAAATTACCGAAAATGCACTACTGAATGAATTAGCTTGTGCCATACGCACACTCGCTCGCTTGCGTTTAAAAGGATTTAACATTGCAATTGATGATTACGGCACTGGGTTTGCAAATGCACAACAATTATCGCGAGTGCCCGCAACTGAATTAAAATTGGATCGCTCTTTAGTACACAATGTTTCAACGCGCCCACAGCAGCGTACTATTTTAGCCAGCTCTATAGCGTTAGCTAAAGATTTAAAAATGCTTAGTGTTGCTGAAGGAGTTGAAACACTGGAGGATTACAAAGTGCTTCTGGAATTAGGTGCAGATCAGGTGCAAGGATTTTACTTTTCAAAACCACTTTATCCTGATGCCTTGCTGGAATTTATTAAAACCGAGCTTAGCAAAATTCGCCAACAGCATAACCCGTAATACTTTTTTAAAAATACCACGCAAAACCCACCGCCCCCTCGCACCCACGATTGGGTATACCATTGAGAATTCCAGCGCCTTGGGTTGGGGTGCTGTAGTGTGCATTGGTAATATTTTTTATTTGCACATTCATTGAAACCGCCCGAAAACCCGCGCATAGTAAAAACATTGACATCGGCTGATGTGTTTTTTAATAAACTGGTTATGCTAGACGCGAATTTTCGGACGGATACCTTACAACCCCTAATTGAAGTCAACGGCGCTACGCATCAATTTAGAAGGCAACTGTGAGAGAACCATAAACTGCTCTACCAGGTCTGCCAGGCAGTGAATTAATATTTCTCCGTAAATTCTCTGGATAATAAATGGATTCGTTTAAAAGATTAGTAACGTAAAATTCAAATTTTCCACTTGGACTATTAGGAAAATATTGCTTCAAATCGAATCTAATATTTACGGATAAATCGTTATAGGCTTTTATTTCTGGATTTGCGATTACCGTGTAAGCGGTATTTGTTGCAGGCTGCAAAAAATAATTGCCACCTTTTCCAAAGTAGGAATTAAAGATTCCAGTGCTGATTAAACCATGTTCATTAAATAGAATTCCGATCTTCGCCATTTTTGTTGGTGTACCTGCATAATCCTGGCGATCCTTATCGTCTTTAGTTGCCTGATAACTGAGAGATCCCATCAAACTTAATATGTTGAAGGGTGATAACTTACCTTCCAATTCCAATCCATTCGAATTTATATAACCCGAGTTCACATAAGTAACGGGAAACTTAATGACGAGCCCAGAGGAAGTGATGATTGAGTCATTTGATGGCACTCTGATGATTTTACGATCATCATGACTGTAGAAATACGTTAACGTCGCCATTGCTTTTGATGTTGTATAAAAAATTTGCGCTGAACTAGTTGCAATTTGTTCGGGTTGAATATTAGGTGTTCCACGGAAAATTCCTGGCTGCTGATAAACACGTTCAAATGCTGTACCAGATCTAAATGCTTTTCCGTATATTAGCTTCAGGCCATATTTGTTATCTTGCGAAAGAATGGCCGTAAATCTCGGTACATAGTGCCAATCCAATTCGCTGACTTTATTGGCTTGCGCTCCTGCTATTAATTTTAAAGAGGGAAACGGAGCATAATCTCCCTGAAAATAGGCGCTGTAGGTTTTATCATTGTAGTTAGGTACTGTATTCCATGGCTGTGGATTTTCTGATGCAGTAATGTCAAAAGACTCTCCAGTGTTTTTAAAATTAAAGCTATAACCATGTCCTGTTTGAACGCTGGTTAACACACCACCCACTACATTAATGTCATTGCCGATTTTTACGTTGCTAGATAATTCAAACAAGGTGTCGTTAGCACCATATTCTTGCATCAATCCTTCACCAGGAAGGGTGGGATAATAAACGTCGTATTGGTGGTAATTATTGGTTGCATTAAGGGTGTAATCCCAATTCTCAGTGAGAGAATGTTTGTATTCCAGATCTGTAAATGACAGTATCCCTTTTGTTTTGAGCGGTGTGGTGAAAGGTGCTTTGGGCCACCGCGCATTGATGCTCATCAAATTGAGGTCAGTATAAGTAGTAACCTGGCTCAGGGTAAAAGCGTCGTATGTTAATTTAAGATTGGTAGCTATTCCATCCAAATTCCTCTTCATCGATTTAGAAGGTAACAGTGTCGGGTTGGATGGATCGCTTGGGTTTTTAATAACTTCATTTTCTCCACGCGCTATAAAATTCCAGCCATCGCTTTTGATGACATTTATTCCCGCGGCAATTCCTAAAACTTCCATTTTCTTATTCATGGACAGGTTCATTTGGCGGGTTCCAAAAGAACCATATTTTATAGAGACATTGGTATTTTCTGTATCAGGGGATTTGGTAATAATATTAATAACCCCAATATATGCATTAGTGCCGTAGAGCACCGATCCTGGGCCTCGAACTACTTCCAAATGGTCAATTTGGTTTATAGGAAACAAGTCATAAATGTTTTCTAGGAAGCCACCTTCCATGCTTGATCGCAGAGGTCTTCCGTTTATAAGAAGAAGGATGTTGGTTCCATAATTGCCTGTATTGCTGCCACGAAGAGTCATAATGCCGTTGACAGAACTGTATGAACCCATTGAATAAACGCTGGTCAGCCTGTCCAATATTTCTTTGAATGTATTTGCACCATAACCAATAATTTCATTTTGACTTACAACTGAAATAACTTCAGGTGCTCCTGATATCAGCTCCTCTCTCTTCGAAGAAGTGATGACCGTTACATTGAGTAATTCATCCAGAGTCATGTCTAGATATTCGTTCGTGCTATTACTGCTTTGCGCTTGAACATGTGCCGAGAGTGTCAACACAATGTAAGCACAAATCGGGCGAAGTTTTAGCATATCTATTCCTCATTAACTATCCAACTGTGCAATGTGAAACTCTCCCTCATATATGCAATGCAATTCGATTAGTCGCTATTGTTTTTATGTATGCTAAAAAATTACAGCACATCACTTCTCATTACATAATGCCCGCTTGCTTGAACCCAGCGCTCAAAATCAGCAGCGAGCAACGGCTTGGAAAAATAATATCCTTGCATTAAACGACAGCCATGTTGCATAAGTAATGAATACTCAGCTTCAGTTTCTACACCTTCCGCGATAGTTTCCTTTCCTAACGCATGCGCAAGCCCAATGATAGAATCCACTATGGCGAGCGATGCCGATTCAGTCAGCATATCACGCACAAAAGATTGATCAATTTTGAGAAAATGTATAGGCAAATGACGCAAGTAACTCAGGCTAGAAAAGCCAGTACCAAAATCATCAATTGCCATGCGGTAACCGCGATCACAAAAACGCTGCAAAATTTGAATGGAGGCATCCATATCACCCATCAATATGCTTTCCGTTAATTCCAACTCTACCGACTTAGGTTCTACTCCCACTGATTTTAAAATCGCATCTACGCGCTCCAGAAATTCCGGTTGCTTAAATTGCAGTGCCGAAATATTTACGCTGACCACTAACTCAGTGTAACCCTGCTGATGCCATTGCTTTACTTGTCGCGCAGCTTCAGCTAAAACCCATTCACCGATAGGAATAATTAATCCGGTTTCTTCCGCGAGCGGAATAAAATCAATGGGTGGAATCAAACCGCGCTCAGGATGCCGCCAACGAATTAAAGCTTCAGCACCTCTAATGCTGCCATCGCCACCTACGATAAGTGGCTGATAATGTAATTCAAAATGACCCAGCTCCAGTGCTTTACGCAAACCCCCTTCAAGCTTTAAGCGATCAAGTGTGCGCGCATTAAGTGCTGGCGTATAAAACTGATAATTGTTGCGGCCTCTTTCCTTAGCTAAGTACATAGCCGCATCCGCATTTTTAATCAGTGCGTCAAAAGTTTCACCATCATCCGGATAAATAGCAATGCCAATACTCGGAGTTATGTGTAGAACCATGCCATCAACCAGGTATGCTTCTTGTAATGCAACCGAAAGCTTTAGCGTAAGCTCAGCAAGATTTCTTTCATCGGTAACCGTAGGAAAAAGCACCACAAACTCATCGCCACCCAAGCGCGATACAGTATCGCCGCTACGAATAACGGCACTTAAACGGTTTGCAGTTTCTTTAAGAATTTGATCGCCCACCAGGTGGCCCAATGAATCGTTAATATTTTTAAAACGATCAAGATCAATAAATAATACACCTAATTTTTTTTGTTCATGGCTCGCAACATTAATCGCCATTTCAATGCGATCATTGAGTAGAGTTCGATTAGGCAAGCCCGTTAGACTATCGTGATGTGCGAGAAAATCAATTTTTGCGCGCGAATTCTTGTGCTCAGTAATATCGTTAAATATTGCGATATAATTTTCTGGATCGCCATGAGTATCAAGCACCTGATTGATTGAAAACCAGCACGGAAAAAATTCACCATTCTTGCGTTCATTCAGTAATTCACCTTGCCAATAGCCACGCTCTTTAAGCACAGAAATAATATGTTCAAAAAAACTGTAATGGCGTAACCCAACCTTGCTAGAGTTTGTATCATCGGCCAATACGTCCACTTCACTGTAGCCTGTAATATTTTGATAGGCACGGTTCACTGAAATAATATTCAAATCAGCATCGGTAATTAAAATCGCTTCATTGGTGCCATCAAATACCTTGGCAGATAACCGCAATTGGTTTTCATGCTGTTTCCGCTGAGTGATATCTCTAACCACCATCAACACTTCATTGTCATCGCGTTGCTGAATCCGTGCCTCCCAAAAACACACTTGGCCAGGTACCTGTGCCCACTCAAACTCCAGCAGTTGCATCCCCTCCCCATTGAGTGCGGCATCAAGATGATGCGCAACAGCATGACTCACTTCTGGTGGTAAACGACCATAAGCTTCACCTTCAACAGAATAAAACCATTCTTGTATATCAAAATTAATTGACCCTACCTGCATATCCAACACCCAACCATCGCGATGAATACGCATCAGAATATCGGGGATACTCGATAGGAGCGCGCGCGTTTTACTTTCGCTCACACTTAAATCCAGAATGGTACGACTGCCCTGCAAAATATAATGAATGCGATAAGGTAAGGTGCCCCAACTGACGGGCTTAGTAATAAAATCTGTAGCGCCAGATTGATAACCAAGTTGGATAGACTCTAAATCATCTAACCCGGTTACCATTGCAATGGGTAAATCGCGCCCGTTTGGTTGCAATAAAAATTCTTTACAGAGACTAAATCCATCGCCATCCGGTAAGAGTACATCAAGCAATATCACATCAAATTTGTATACTGCAAAAAGCGCCCGTGCACTGGCACAATCAGCCGCGGCACGTACACTAAAACCCGCCTTCTCTAGCGTGGTTGTCATCATTAGGCGCGCAGCTTCTTCATCATCAACAACCAAAATAAGCGCTGAGATTACGTCTGGATTATTCATGTTTTTTATTTCCTGGCTCATATTCACTCAAGGCAACCAAGGCTGCAGCGTAAAGCTGTTTAATACTCAACAATAAATCCGTAGCCGTCGCTAAACTTCCCTGCCGAGCGAACGCTTCGAGCTCACGACACTGATTTACCAATTCAGTAACACCTAAATTGGCCGAACTATTTTTCATACTGTGGGCTGCTTTATACAATTTATCCGCATCACTCGCATCAATAGCCTCTTGCATAGTCGCTAACAAGTCAGGGGTGGTTTCGCGATAAAGTTGAATAACACGTAAGAGCAGGCCCTCTCCCAAAACCTTAAGTTGAGCAATAATTTTTTTATCAATTTGTACCGCAGACAAGGACTGAAAATCATTTTCCTTGCGCACGATAGATTCACTCGCATTCTTTTCGCTCGTAGTGTTCTCTCTCACAGTATTTTCATTGGCCGCGTTTTTGTTAACACCGCTGTCGTTAACCGCATGACCATTGACAATACGTTCGCTTACAGTGTGTTCTCGAACTGGCAACCAATTCGCTAACAATTGGTGTAACTGTTCGAAAGAAAATGGTTTGCCAAGATAATCATCCATACCTTTGGCGAGACACACTTCACGGTCGCCAAGGATGGCATTAGCAGTGAGGGCAACAATCGGTATTTTGACCAACCCCAAAGTTTTTTCACGCTGGCGTATCTGCACTGTTGCCTCAAATCCATCCATCACTGGCATTTGACAATCCATCAATACCATATCGAAATTATTTTCTTCGAGAAGATTAAG
>JAYTSJ010000290.1:0-6390 GCA_043745725.1 Gammaproteobacteria bacterium
GGCCGATTTTAAATTTTTTTAAAATGATCGTAATGTGTTTTTCTTACAACCATTAACCCCTTGTCCTAAATAATTTTTTAGACAAGGAGTTAATGTCAGTTATTATACTATTCAGTTATTAAACTATGTTGTAAGTAAAGCCACCTTCTTCGTCAGTACCAACATGAATTTTAGTAATGTCTTGATTATTGCCAATTCGCGCAAGGCATTCACTCGCCAACGCCGGCAGCATAGTGCGGGTTAATATATTTTCTATATTACGTGCACCAGTATCCACTTCTTGGCTGCGTGCAACTATGTGAAGCAATACATCTTCATCGTAAGTAAATTCCGCGTTATAATGACTTTTCACACGTTTTTTAATACGGTTCATATTAATAACACTAATTTTTAATAAATCTTCATCGCCTAATGGGTAATAAGGAATGATTGTGGTGCGGCCTAAAAATGCAGGCTTAAAGTGACGCAATAATTGCGGTCTAAAGTTTTCCAAGAGTACATCCGGATCTGGCAATTCTTCTTGCGCGGCACACATCGCACGAATATGTTCTTCGCCTGCGTTGGAGGTCATGATAATAACAGTATTGCGGAAATCTATATCGCGACCTTCGCCATCTTTAATGGTGCCTTTATCAAATAAATTATAGAAAATATCCTGTACGCCGGGATGAGCTTTTTCCATTTCATCGAGCAAAATAACGCTGTAAGGTTTGCGTCTTACAGCTTCGGTTAATACGCCGCCCTCGCCATAACCAACATAGCCTGGTGGTGAACCAAGCAACATAGAAACTTTATGTTCTTCTTTAAATTCTGACATATTTATTACGGTGATGTTTTGTTCGCCACCGTAAAGAATATCGGTTAATGCTAATGCTGTTTCGGTTTTACCAACACCACTCGAACCCACCATAAAAAATACACCTATGGGTTTACGCGCGTCAGTTAAACCAGCACGCGATGTGCGAATGCATTGGGCGATAGCTTCAAGTGCATGTGGCTGACCGATAATGCGTTCGCCTAACGCAAGATGTAAATCGAGCACAGCTTTAATTTCATTGGACACCATTTTCCCTACAGGAATACCTGTCCAGTTGGCGACAACTTCGGCGATAGCTTGACTATTAACATCACCTTGGATCATCGGGTGTTCGCCCTGCAATACAGCTAATTCTTCACGTAGTGTATGCAGCGATGCTTTAGCTTTTGCGAGATCCTCTGCAGATAATATTTTACTGGCGTCAGCTGCTTTGCCTTTGACAGTACTGCCTTTGCGCGCGTAATAATCATCTTCAATTTGAGATTGTTGTGTGTGAATTTCTCTCACCTTTTCTTTTTCATTTTGCCATTGCGCTTCTTGAGTCACTAGTAAAGCTTCAAGCTCTTGTGTCTCGGTAGTGAGTTGGCTAATGCGCTCTTCATAATTTCCCAATGAAGCATTTTCTCTACCCAGTGAAGAAATTGTTTTTTCACATTGCGTAATAAGGCGACGTGTATCTTCAATAGCAGCAGGCGTTGCGCTTTGACTAAGAGCAACACGAGCACAAGCAGTGTCGAGTAAACTCACTGATTTATCAGGAAGTTGACGGGCAGGGATGTAGCGGCTCGATAAGCGCACTGAATCAACAATTGCTTCATCTAAAATTCGTACACGATGGTGATTTTGCAGCATTTCTGAAATGGCACGCATCATATTGATGGCTTTTTCTTCACTAGGCTCTTCAATTTTCACTACTTGAAAACGTCGTGTTAATGCCGGGTCGCGTTCAAAATATTTTTTATATTCTGCCCAGGTTGTTGCGGCGATGGTGCGCAGTTCGCCACGTGCGAGCGCGGGCTTCAGTAAGTTAGCGGCATCGCCCTGGCCTTCTTTTCCACCGGCACCGATTAATGTATGTGCTTCATCAATAAACATAATGATGGGTTCTGCTGAAGCTTTAACTTCGGCAATAACAGATTTTAAACGGTTTTCAAATTCACCTTTAACACTCGCGCCTGCTTGTAATAAGCCAAGATCCAAACTGCGAATAGAAACATTTTTGAGTTGATCCGGCACATCGCCAGAAGCAATGCGTAAAGCAAAACCTTCAACAACTGCAGTTTTACCTACACCGGCTTCACCGGTTAATATGGGGTTGTTTTGACGGCGCCTGATGAGGATATCAATAATTTGGCGCACTTCTTCGTCGCGGCCAAGCACTGCGTCAATTTTGCCATTCTTCGCAGCTTCGGTGAGGTTCACCGTAAATTTATCCAATGCGGGAGTTTTGCTTGGAGCGCCCATTGGTGCACTTTCACCGCTAGAAGTATCGCCTTGATTGGTGTTTTTTGATTCACTAGTAGAACCAACTATGCTGCGAACTACATCGCGCAATGACTCAGGTAATATTTTTTTGAGTTCACCAGACGATGCAACATCGGTAGCACGGCGCAAACTTTCATCCATCATCAGGGCCGCTAATAAATGCGCAGATGTTGTTTTGCTGTGACCGTATTCGATAGAGGCGAGCATCCAGGCATTTTTCGCAAGATCGACAATCGTTGGCGAAAGGGCAGGTGCACGAGAGTTGCCGGATTTAACTTGGTCTAGTTCACGGTTAAGGTGTTTAACCAAGCTACCGATATTAATCTCAAATTTTTCTAACACCGCAACTATATCGCTGTCTGGAATTTCAAGTAACTTTAACAGCCAATGTTCAATTTCAACATTGTAGTGGGTGCGCGACAAACAAAGCCCGGCGGCACCTTCCAGCGCATTACGGCAAGGCTCATTCAGTTTACTAACGAGTGATTTTAAGTCTATGTTAATCATTTTAAATTCCTAACAAATAGTTAAAGTTGTTCAAGCGTATCACGGATCTTTTTGCTCGCGATTATTGTTTTTGCATCAGCCCTTGAATAGCACGTTTTGCTTCCGCAGCCATTTTTTCCATTAACTGTTGCAAAATTCTGCGCATAAATATTTGTGTTAATTCTTTTGCAGTTTTAGCAAGTTTCATTCCCAAGGATTGCATTATTTTGCGCATTAAACTCAGCACCCAGCCCCCGGCATCTACCGACAAGTCAATTCCTTTGCGCAATACCCATGCGATTTTATCAGCTAATGAGAAAGCTGAAACCAATGGCGATTGCATATAAACGGCAGCACCACCAATCACTTTCCGCAATACCCAGGTTAAACCTGCATTGATCCATTCCCACGTTTTAGGGTTGGCGGGATTCAGAGGTTTATCAGATTTTAACCAGCGTTCAATTGATCTGTCATCGGCAGTTGATATCCCGGCTTTTTTAAGTGAATCCCAAGAGGAGCTTTCAACAGATTTTATATAGTTAGCCATTTTGTGGGCAGCCGGAGAAATAAATGAACTACTGGGTAATTGGTATGCGCAATCTGTAACGGGTGCATGGCTGAAAGGGTAAACGGGAACCATTGGCACTACATCAGTGGCATGGTAAACCCTATAAATATTTTCTGGTTTTAGATTAGTTGTTAATCTCTTTGCAAAAAATTCCAACCCAGGCTTAGGTGCGCCGAAAGTATATAATTTAACAGTATTCACTCTTGAAATTTTTATCCAATCTGCTGCAATTGCGGCTACTGCACCACCCAAACTATGCCCAATAATATGAATAGTACCCGTTGCATCGGTTTGTTTATTTAAAAATTCCTGAATGCCTGGAAGCATGCTACAAAAAGCGGTATTGAAACCTATGTGTACAGGACGACCCGTTTTCGATGTTTCCACACCAAAACGTAAATCGGTAATAATATCCGCTCCATAATTTGCGCCTGTTGTGCCGCGAAACATGATGAATAAATCTTTTTCATATCCATCGCCGCCACGTGCGCAAATGCCAAAACCATCACTAGCATTAATAAGACGAAAACCGACTTCGGCGTTAAGGTGCTTTGAATTACTTGTTTTTTGAGAAAATATAGGATTTTCCAGAAAAACCTCTGTAGCTTTTTGTGATTGAGCTGCATAAATTTCGTTTGCTAAATTTGCTGCAATTCTAGGTGAAATGATGCCCATTATTTTGCTCCTTGTTTTTCAATGAAGTCCCATTTGCAGGACGTTCCAAATAAGCCATTAAAATCTTCTAGACGAACTCTTTTATCGGTAAGTTCACAGCGGAAATTATGTGGTTTGCCACCCAGTTCTCCGTATTCATTCAGGTCCTGCTTGGCTTTAACCCATATTGAAAATTCCCTGTCTGCGTAAAAAACATCAAGCTCCTGCGTAAGTACAAATTCTGCAAGGAGCGGAATTCGCGCCCGGGTTTTTTTAATCGGTAATTTAAATTCTCCATTTTCAGCGGTGTAAAAAATATCTGTTTCACCTTCGTCACCTTTCCATATAACTTTTCTAACGATTTTTGCGTTTGCCGCTGGTTTTCCTTCAAAGGTTATTTTCCCCTCCATCGGCGAAAACAAGACAACTTCAGTACCAAGCAATAAAGACATAGCAACTCCTTTCATTGAATAAAGTGAGATAATTAAAACAGAAAAACCAAGTAAATAACGGGTATAAATTTGAATGCTATTAGTTTTCATATAAACTTTGGCTCATAAAATATTCTTTGGCTTAGAAAAATTTTATACCTAATTTTTTCTAAAACTGGTTGTGTTCAACAGTAAGTTCACATTGTAGCTTTATCCCATGTGCGGTTAACATAAATACTGACGCTAAGCACATTGGGAACCAGCAAACGATAGCAATCAGGGTTAAGTAGTCGAGGGTCATTTTCATTTCTAAGCTAACTCTATGTAAATCTATTGATTATCCGCAATACAAAATTTATTTATTTCAACCGGTTTGCCGATACCGTAATTTTTAGGGTTTCATTATTGTCATAATTGGTTTTATCCGGGCTTGATAGCCAGGTATTCCACCCCATGATTGGGCTTGCGTCTTTATTTAACATGATTTGTTTGGGGATATCTTTGCGCTTTACTTCGATGATGAAATCATAATCATGCTCAATACCAACATACATGCGCACCATATCATTTAATGCGCGTAATGCTTTGGTGCCTGGTGCGAATTTGTAGAATTGTTCACGATTTAATGGCCCGAGTGAAATGCGTATTTTACCCTGTGCAAACCAGCCTTTGTGGCCGAGCATCGTAGATTGTCCGAGGCGAGCATTTTGCCCTTTTGGCTGGCTTCTTGATGCCATGCGTGTACGAATATCTGGAATGAGTTCTTGCCATTGCCCGACAAATTCTTGAATCTTCACGGGGATAGCAAAATAGTCTTGTAAAATTTGTTTAAGCCCATTGGTGGTTCGCACTTGCTGGGTTAATAAGCCACTATAAAATAATAATGATTCATCTTTAATTTGTAAGCGATCGTTTAATCCCTTGGTTCCCAAACCAATCAATGAAAGCAATAGCTGTGTTTGAGCATCGCGACTTTTCTTAGCGTTGAGATTTAATTTTTTCCGTTCGTATTCTATAGGTAACTGATATTTGGTCGCGGCCTGATAAAAAAATGATGCCATGCGATGGTTAAATAGATCCAAAAAATGAACGAGGGATTCATCTTTTTGTTTCAGCCGTTGCAAAATAAGTTCTGTGTAATGATAGGGCATAACGCCCATGCAGCCGGTTAAGCCAAAAAAATTGATGTGCATTAACCAGGGTGGTACCTGACCTGTACCTGTATTGCGCTCTATGGAAAAGAGTTCTGCATTCGGAAACTTAAAAGATTGGTGTGTTGCTAAACGAATTGTTTCTGATGTTGGTGGTACAAAACCGGCAATAGGGTTTCTTGCGCGCAGCGAACGTTCGCCCAGAATTGAATTTTGGGGTTTTAATAAAGTAGCTCGTTCTAGAATTCGCACCGCCTGAAAAAATGAATAGGCATGTGGTGAATCCAGTAACTGCTCTACTACAGAAGAATTTTTTCGCCTGCTCGGGGAGGACATTTCTTTAAGTAACCTTCTTTATTTTTACGTTTAACCAAAACTCTGGTGAATGAATTGATGGAGCAATAAAGCCCGAAAAAATGTTCCAGTACCGATGCAAAAAGATAACTGCTGCTACCCGTGAATTGTGAATCATCAATGACTACTTCAACTTCTATACCGCGACACAGTGTTGCGTGCCCATCTATATTGAGCGGTGCGCTGACCGGGCGAGCGTTAAGTGATGCGATTGACGCTATCAGTGCACGTGTTGCGGATGATTCTTTGAAATCATACAATCGCAAAATTTCTTTCATAGATTCTGTTGCATTGTTGCTGCCAGTAATTGATAAGTGATTAAGATTTAGATGAGATAACAAACGCCAACGTGCGCCGTCACGCAATGGTGGCCTAATGGTGGCGGTTGGTTGTGTTAGGCAGCGAATTCTTTCACAAGGTGGCGCACCATTCACACATTGCAAC
>JAYTSJ010000291.1:0-11274 GCA_043745725.1 Gammaproteobacteria bacterium
GCCCAAATGAGATTAAGTAAAACGAATTGATCCAGGCTAAGCCCAAGATCAAGAAACAAAATCGCCAACACCGGATAATAAGCCCGCGCAGTAAAGAACACCGAGAAGATAACAAAGCGTTGGGGGTTACGAGACAAATTGGAATTCATTCAATTGCACCTTATTCAATTGCATCTTAGATGAGAGGAGGCCATGTATGAGACTAACAAAAGAAAACGCCGCAAAAGCAAAAACTTTTACGGCGTTTTTTATTCCAACAGTACTATTAAATACTATTGTCTGTGATTAAGCATTAACAACCAAGAGCTCCTGGCCCAGCAGTGCCACCAAGAATATTAAGGATACGTTGATACTCATTAATACGGTTTTGCACTTGGGCAGTATTTCCACCATTGCATTCTATGGAACCATTGATAGTGCGGATAGTTTCACCAAAACCAGCACCGTTAACCATGGCGTTATGGGAAGTTTGATTACCAGCCCCAGTTTGGGTCATCCAGAACCAAATCGCTGTTTTCCAGGCAACCGTTGCATTTTGTTCAACCAGGTCAGGATTCGCGCGCAAATCTAAACCAAGGGCATCACCAGCAGCACAGTAGTTACCATTCCAGCTTAACTGAATTGGACCGCGACCGTAGTACCATCTTCCAGGTTCGCATGGGCAAGTACTTGGGTTATTGTCCCAATCGCCACAGTACAGATTTTTTGCTATTTCAGTGACGTAAACTAATCCACCTGTTTCATGACTAAAATTCGCCATAGCAGCCGCAGCCTCACGTTTTTTAGTGTCTAAACTACCCGTTGTAGAAAATGCCGGAAAGGCTTTGGCAGCTTCAACTAAACCAGAATAAGTGTAGAAACTATTGCGACCCGGGAAGATTTGACCGAATTGAGATTCACTCACAATTGCAGCAAAACCAGAACCACCACCCACTGAAGAACTGGAGTTACCACCGCCAGAACAGGATCCACCAGCAGCCCAGAACCATGTGCTTATGACAGGATCATAACCAGGATTATCGTGTAACGCAGTGTAGGAAGAACCGTTATAGTTCACAACGTTGCCCGTGAAGTATTGCGTACCGGCAGCCCAATTTGGACATACAGGTGCAACACTACTTTTTGCTGAACTGGTAGTACCGCCACCAGGGCAAGATGCAACAGGATCCCAGAACCAGGTACTTATTACCGGGTCGTAGCCAGGATTATCATGTTCAGCAATGTAGTATGAACCATTGTATTTAACGACAATGCCCGTTGCATAATTAGTACCTGCAGCCCAGTTTGGGCATGAGCCGCCACCGGTAGTTGTCGTCGTTGATGATGCACTGCTAGAAGCACCGCCAGTAGTACCACAAGCACCCAAAGCTCCCCATGCATTTGTCCACGCCCAACCGGAACCTGGACTGTATGGCCCCCCAATTGAACACCATCCACCTTCGGTACATCGGTAAGCACTACCGCCATTTTGTACAATGGTGTTGGTAGTATAACTATGCCCATCTACATATTGCGCAACGCCAGAACAGTTGTACGCATATGCCTGACTTGTGAGTAACACAGCAAACAATAAACCCATAACTTTTATTATATTCATAACCTGTAGTGTCCTAATTTATTTTCCCGACAATTCGGGCGCAATAGTTGAATCAGTAAAATGATTCATTTTTTGACACAGAAATACGATTTGATTTACTCCAGGGCACACGACTACAAAATAAATTCATAAATTTCTATACATTAAAATGTAAATTTTGATGTCAAAAAAAGTATCAAATTATTATTTCCAAAAATATCGTAATTTCACTGTGCGGTTAGAGCTTAAGTCCAGAACAGACTTATCAAGCGAAAGTAGGCTAACCGCATAAGACAACGTTGTCAATCTCATAAGCTAATATCTCCTTAGCCGCATTTGTATAGATCGTCAAATTAGTTAAATTATTTAAATCATTTGATTTTTGTAACTATAAGAAACTCTGTGCGTTACCGCTTTTCTAAAAGAGGGAATTACTACTAGTACTTAAACTATAAAAATTCATTTAAAAACCTATCGAATTATTTTTTAATGCGCATTCGAAAAAACATTTTCTTGATGGAAATATAGGTATTTTTGCGTCGAGCACACAACACGTTAATTTAATAATTTAGCCGCCAAGCAATACACCCATCGATGAGAGAACTGTCAGAATAAAAGGAATCAGACTCCCTTAAGCTCACCTTAGTTAACAGCCCTTAACGCATCATGTATACTTGGCGCCCGATTTACCGCTCTTGCCAGAGCAGTTAAATCCAATCCATGAAGGTCATGGATAGCCTCTTGAAGCAGAGATCCTGCGGAGGGAGTAAACCCACACTAATGAGGATAAAATTGTGCTTAAAGCCTACCGTAACCATGTTGCCGAACGCGCTGCTGAAGGTGTTCCACCAAAACCACTTAACGCTGAACAAGTCGCAGGCTTAGTTGAACTGTTAAAAAATCCCCCCGCTGGTGAAGCTGAAGTATTACTGGATTTAATCACCAACCGTGTTCCGCCCGGTGTTGATGAAGCAGCCTACGTTAAAGCTGCATTCTTAAGTGCAATCTTAAAAAATGAAGCTAGCTCGCCGCTTATTGATAAGCCTCTGGCGATAAAACTGCTCGGTATGATGTTGGGCGGTTACAACATTGAAACCCTCGTAAACTTGCTTGATGACAAAACCCTTGCCCCGCTTGCGGCTAATGAGCTGAAACACACCTTGCTGATGTTTGATGCATTCCACGATGTGGAAGAGATGGTAAAAGCTGGCAATGTTTACGCAAAAGAACTAATGCAATCCTGGGCCGACGGTGAATGGTTTACCAGTAAGCCTAAAGTACCGCAGAGCACCAAGCTCACTGTTTTAAAAGTCACTGGCGAAACCAATACTGATGATTTGTCGCCAGCACCTGATGCCTGGTCACGCCCTGATATCCCGCTTCACGCCTTGGCAATGTTCAAAATGGCGCGCGATGGTTTAACACCTGATCAATCCGGCTCTGTTGGCCCAATCAAACAAATTGCAGCACTAAAAACCAAAGGTTACCCCCTGGTATTTGTCGGTGATGTTGTCGGTACTGGCTCTTCACGCAAATCCGCCACCAACTCGGTATTGTGGTTTATCGGTGAAGACATTCCCGGCGTACCTAACAAGCGCACTGGCGGTGTCTGTATCGGCAACAACGTAGCACCAATTTTTTACAACACCATGGAAGATGCCGGGGCCCTCGTATTTGAAGCCCCGGTAGAAAAATTAAACATGGGCGATGTGATTGAGATTCGCCCTTACGAAGGCAAAATCCTTAATGCAGAAACTGGAGCTGTGTTGTCAGAATTCAGTTTGAAATCAGACGTGTTATTGGATGAAGTTCAAGCCGGTGGCCGTATTCCTTTAATCGTTGGCCGTGGTTTAACCACTAAGGCACGCGCTTCATTGGGTTTACCGGTCAGCACCCTATTCCGCTTGCCAGAAACGCCAAAAGATACTGGCAAAGGTTACACTCTCGCACAAAAAATGGTTGGCAAAGCCTGCGGCACTACAGGCATTCGCCCTGGCACTTATTGCGAACCCTATATGACTACCGTAGGTTCACAAGATACCACTGGCCCTATGACCCGCGATGAACTTAAAGACTTGGCTTGCCTAGGTTTCTCTGCTGACTTGACCATGCAGTCTTTCTGCCATACAGCCGCTTATCCAAAACCAGTCGACATTGAAACCCAACACACATTGCCTGATTTTATGATGACCCGCGGTGGTGTTTCCCTGCGCCCTGGTGACGGTATTATTCACAGCTGGTTAAACCGTATGCTGCTGCCTGACACTGTAGGCACTGGTGGCGATTCGCATACTCGCTTCCCGATGGGCATTTCCTTCCCTGCCGGTTCTGGCTTGGTTGCGTTTGCGGCGGCCACAGGTGTTATGCCTCTGGATATGCCGGAATCTGTACTGGTACGTTTTAAAGGTGAATTGCAACCCGGAATTACTTTGCGCGACCTGGTCAACGCGATTCCGCTTTATGCCATCAAGACCGGTTTGTTGACCGTCGACAAAAAAGGCAAAAAGAATATTTTCTCTGGCCGCATCCTTGAAGTTGAAGGCTTGCCTACATTGAAAGTTGAACAAGCGTTTGAAATTTCTGACGCATCTGCCGAGCGTTCTGCAGCGGGTTGTACTATCAAGATGGACCCTGCTCCGATTATTGAATACATGACATCCAACATCACCATGTTGCGCTGGATGATTCAACAGGGTTACGGCGATGTACGTACCCTTGAGCGTCGCGCAAAGAAAATGGAAGCCTGGATTGCTAACCCTGAATTGATGGAAGCAGATAAAGATGCAGAATACGCGGCGATTATCGATATCGATTTAGCAGATATTAAAGAACCCATCCTCGCCTGCCCTAACGACCCGGACGATGTAAAAATATTATCTGAAGTTGCCGGAGCAAAAATTGATGAAGTATTTATCGGTTCCTGCATGACCAACATCGGCCACTTCCGCGCCGCAGGTAAATTGTTAGCGTCGACCAAAGAAGAATTAACAACACGCTTGTGGATTGCTCCACCTACCAAAATGGACGAGCATCAATTAGTTGAAGAAGGTTACTACAGTATTTTTGGTACCAAAGGCGCGCGCACTGAAATGCCGGGCTGCTCATTATGCATGGGTAATCAGGCACGTGTTGCGCCTAACTCAACGGTGGTTTCTACCTCTACCCGTAACTTTCCCAACCGTTTAGGTAACGGTGCCAATGTGTACCTTGCTTCAGCAGAATTGGCGGCAATTGCGGCAGTCCTAGGCAAGTTGCCAACACCCGAAGAATACCAAAGTTATGCGCAAAAAATTAACAGCATGAGCAGCGAAATTTATCGCTACCTCAACTTTAATGAAATTGCGAGTTACCAAAATGCAGCGGACGAAGGTAAAAGAATTGCTGCCGTTGAAATACAAACTGTAGCGATTTAATAAGCGCTGATTTAAATATCACCTGCGCATAAAAAAACCCGCAAAATTTGCGGGTTTTTTTATGTTCACCAAATATTAATTTCCATTACTATTGTTTCCATTTAACGATGCAAACGCGTTCTTCAGAAAAGTTCCAGTAGACTTTAAGCCGCGCACAATCGTTTCCATAGCACTAAATTGTGATTGCAAACGCGCACGATAAGCTTCACTGCGGCGATCCAGCGTTTTCTGATCTGTTTTTACTTTATCGACTTCTTTCGTAATATTGGTTTCACGGTTTTTTATCATGCCGTTGGTTTTTAAAAAATCATCAATTAAACGCGTAAAAGTACTGGCAAAACCCCGTGCAAAAGTAATAGTTCCTGTCGTAGCTCCCGGCTCAATGCGCATACTGAGCCCTTCAGCTTTACTACCAAGTGCTGGCAACAAAACATCGCCAAGACCAAATGCCGTAACACCACCTACAGTACCAGCAACGTCTGAACCCGCTGTACCCGTGCTGTTACTAATACCCATATCCGCCATATCAGCACTTGTAGCACTGAAAGCAACATTACTACTACCACCATAAGCACCAGACGTAAATTCTAGCTTATTGGTGCCACTGTTATAGACAACACTCAAACTCAATTTAGCCGTAACCAAATTTGCATCGGAATTAATGCGCGTTTGTAAATCGGCAGCGAGCGCGTTACCCGTTAAATAGTTAGTGACGGGAAGTGTAATCGCGGAGGTACTAATACCATCGACAGCCGCAGTAAAAGTATAGGTTTTACCCGTGGTATCTAATGGAAAAGTTGAAACCATTGCACCGGCAATTAATTTACCTTTAGCAGGTTGCTGCGTAATGACTACATCGTAGCTACCAGCAACACTATTAGCACTGTTTTTAGTCACGACAATTTGCGCATTGTTAGATGAGGTTTTCGGGATAAAAAGATCACGAACTGCAGAAAAATTGTTATCAATCGCTGAACGAAAACTCGTTGGTGCAGTAGAGTTATCAATTTTTAAAGTGCCGTCTAACTCAGTGCGAATACCCAGACTAGATAATGAAGTAAAAATACTACTCACACCCGTCACTGTTGCACCGAGCTGATTACGCACTTGCTGTAATAAATTTTTTGCCAAAGGGTCTTGATGCAAACTACCAAAAGCATTTTTGTCTGAGTCAAAACTCACTAATTTTCCACTTTCAGAGAGGAATGTATTGTAAGCAGCAACAAAATCACGAATGGATTTTTCAGGTACTGTCTTATCTTCTGAAATACCAACATTAACTAATTCAGAGGCTGAACTATTAAACAAATCAAACTCCAAACCATCGACTACATCGGTTAAATGATTTGATGAGCGGGTTACTTGCATACCGTTTACGTGTATAACGGAATTCTTACCCTCTTGCACCTGAGTAAGATTTTTGGTGGTGTTATTTGCATTAAAGCTTGCCAAACCCGGAGCACCTGACTCAGTGGCTGTTATTTCAACTTCGTTTGACGCGCCCGAAGGCCCGGTAACAACGAGATTAAAAACACCTGCATTACTGACAATACTGGCTTTAAGTCCCAAGCCAGACTTATTGATTGCATCGCGTAAGCCGGTTAATGAATTATTGCTATTGTCTATGGTGATGGTGCCGCCGGTTTTGGTAGCATCGACAGTGAATGTATCCAACGCAAGCGAGCCTGGAGGGGCAACCTGATTACTCCAACTGCCAAAACGTATGGCCAAAGTACCTTTGCCAATGGGCGCAGTTTGCGAGAGAAAGTTGCCTGAACTCAGTGATTGTGCTTGTGCAATTGCATCCACTTTAATGCTGTAATCACCTGCTACTGCCTGGGCATTTAATTTGGTAATACCCAACAAAGTCGTGGTGGGTACGGATACTGACTTCGCATTAAAAGTATCCGAGCTACCCAATAAAGAAGCGGCAGTTTCCAATTTGGAAAAAGAACTGCTAAGTAGACCATAATCAGAAATTTGTGTTTGTAAGAGCGTTTGTTGTGTTGTCAAACGATTAGTGTCAGCTAACTTACTAACATTCACCAGGCTATCAACTAATGCTGTTGTATTAATGCCCGACCCCGACCCTAATGCCGAAATAATACTGCTACCCGTACCCGCGGTAGTCGGTGCCGGTGAATTAGTAGCGCTAGTAGTTGTAGTCACGACAATACCTCCAAAAAAACAATCTCGCATTGAGTATAGCGGCAATCATTGAATAAACTTTAGCCTACTCTGATGCTTTTTCTCACTAAATTGCATTTCCAAAATGGCCGGCAAAAAACGGTTAACATCTGCCGCCTATACGGCAACGAATACTACAATTACGTGCCAATTCGCTGCTGATTTAGTCAATTTTTACCTGTTTAGGCCTTTAAAATACTTCAATAAAATAGTTGCACAGACCATACCAACGGAGATTTTAAAAATCTGAGAACTCTACACCGAATCATTCATCTTTCCCGCTGGCGATAAATTGAAAGCTAGCAACTTAATGGTATTATGCCCCGTCTTTCGCCAACCAAGAATTAACATGCCAAATATCGATCTTCTAAAAAAACTAACACCGTTAATTAGCTTGGTCTTATTCGTAATTGCGGCGGTTGCCGTCAATCATCAGATCGCTAATTACGGCTGGCAAAACGTTCTTATAGATTTATTCAACTGCCCCACTGAAACACTGGAGCAAATGTTGTTAATGAGTGTGTTTGGCTACGTAACCCTGAGCGGGTGTGAATGGATAGCCATCCAATACACTGGCGAAAAACTCGACTACAAATATATTTTATTCGGCTCCTTCTTAAGTAACGCCATCAGTCACAATGTCGGCTCGTCTTTATTGTCCGGTGGTAGCATTCGCTATCGTTTTTATCGTGGCTGGGGTTTAAGTAAAAGTGCAATAGCTAAAATAACAGCCTTCGGCACCATTAGTTATTTTTTAAGTGCTTTTACATTGATGATAATCGCTGCTTTAACGGCGTCGCGTACCATGACCCTCAATGGCATGCTGGCAGACGGCCCACTAAAATTGATGTTGATAGTAGGTACTTTTTTGGTGGCAGGCTGGTTAATACTAAGCGGATTTCATAAGCGTCACTTTCAACTGGGCAGCTTTAAAATATCACCACCCACTCCTGCCATTGCACTACAACAAATCACTGTGGGTACACTTGATCTAGTGATAGCTGCAATTGTGTTGTACATTCCGTTACTTAATATCACCGACATCAGTTTTAGTGAATTTCTAATTTATTATATTGCCGCACAACTGATTGGCCTAGTGAGTCAAGTACCTGGTGGTATTGGTATTTTCGAAAGCAGTTTTATGCTACTTGCAGGCAATAGGTTTCCGCCGGAAAAACTATTAGCAGCGTTAATTATATATCGCATTATTTACTACATAATACCCTTGATAATCTCTGGATTTTTAATAGTTATGTACGAAACCAAAAGCCATCTATTTATCCAACGCTTAAAACTTCATTACGCCTATAAATTACTGCAACTGGCTACTCCTAAAATCTTTTCAGTACTATTACTCATTGGTGGCGGAATTTTATTATTTTCTGGTGCTACACCAGGAGTACATGAACGCTTGGAATGGTTACAATTTTTTATTCCTTTACCCTTAATTGAATTTTCACACTTAGTCAGCAGTCTTGTTGGTCTGGGCATGATTTTCCTTTCACGTGCGGTAAGCGTTAAATTAGACTCTGCTTACTTTGCCACTATTCTCTTGCTATCCGTTGGCATAGTAGCTTCACTAGCGAAAGGTTGGGATTTTGAAGAAGCCAGTATTCTCAGCTTAATGTTAATTACGTTCATTCCCACCAGAAAACATTTCTATCGTAAATCAGCTCTGATTAAATTAGAAATTCCTCTGGAACAACTTATTATCGGCAGTGCAATTCTTGGTATATCCACCTGGCTTGGATTTTACTCCTACAAGGATATCGCCTACTCCAACGAACTTTGGTGGCAAGTTAGTTTAGAGGGCAATGCACCAAGATTTTTACGCTCATTATTTGCCATTTCAGTGGTTGGTGGGGTATTTCTAATTCATCGTTTAATCAGCAAAACTTACTCAGATTTAACGCTTCCCACCAAAGAAGAATTGGATTTAGCCACCGAAATTGTTCACAACTCATATGCAACTCACCACCATGTGGTACTCACTGGCGACAAATATATTTTGTGGAGTAAAACCAAAAAAAGTTTCTTAATGTATGGTGTTACTAACAAGTTCTGGATCGCCATGAGCGATCCTGTCGGCGATCAGACGGAGTTTGAAGCACTGGTCTGGGAGTTTCGTGAAGCAGCAGATAAGGTTGCTGCCCAAATCGCTTTTTATGAAATTGGCATAGAGCACATTCCACTCTATCTCGATCTGGGCTTAAGCCTTATTAAACTTGGCCAACAAGCATTAATACCACTTGAATCATTTGGAATTGAAGGAAAGAAACGGCAAAATCTTCGTAGCGCCATTAATAAATATCAACGCGAAGGCTTCGTTTTTGAAATCGTATACTCCGATAAAGTGCATGAAATATTACCCAACTTAAAACAAATTTCAGATCAATGGCTAAAAGAAAAAAATTCCAAGGAAAAACGTTTTTCGCTCGGTTTCTTCAACGAAGAGTATTTACGCCATTGCGATATCGCTGTTGTTAAAAAAGACGGAGAAATTTTTGCCTTTTGTAATATTTGGGCACTTAATAACAAACGTGAAATATCGATTGATTTGATGCGCTATTTACCAAATGCACCCAATGGCATTATGGAATTTTTAAATATTAGCTTAATTCTTTGGGCGAAAGAACAAGGAATAATCTATTTTAGCTTGGGCATGGCGCCACTTTCCGGCCTTGAACATCACGCACTTGCGCCACTATGGCATAAAATTGGTAACACTATTTTTCGTATTGGTGGTGATTTTTATAATTTTGCAGGCGTTTATTTTTATAAAGAAAAATTCAATCCGGAGTGGCAACCTATTTATTTAGCAGCACCTCCTGGCCTACAAACAGCATCAGCCCTACTTGCCGCAACCACTTTAATTTCTGGCGGGGTTAAAGGTATTTTCACAAAATAACTTATTCCTATTTTAACCCAATTAATTTAACCAGGCTGTTTTAATCAACCCATTTCCACCGATACATTTTAACTAACTCAGGAATTGACTACTTAACATGCATTTACCGATCAAGAAAAAAATTATTTGGCTAATATTGATTAGTTTTATTATTGTAAGTTCACTTATTGCTGTCGCCATTAAGTGCTTAAGTGACAGGAAAAATAAAAATGCTAATGATCCAAACATTGTAACTGACAAAATCGTTATAGATCACCGCTACAATTTCAAGCTTGTTCATGCGAAAGAACCAGAAAAAGGCTTGCTTATTTACATAAGTGACGCAAACTCGCCTGCTGTAACTGCAAACTACACCCAAAAATTTGCCGAATTAAGTTACTACGTAGCAAACATTGACAGTCAAACATTATTAAATTCCCTTAAGAACACTGACAATCAATGTGTACATCTTGCAGAAGCATTAAAAAGTATAAGTAAACAATTACAAGATTCTTATAAAATAGATAGCGATGAGCTGCCAATTTTAGTAGGTAACAACGAAGGTGCGGCATTAGTGTATACAGCCTTAGTGCAAACCGATAAACATTATTTTCACGCCGGCGTGAGTATAAACTTTGCACCACACCTTGACAGCAAGGTACCGCTTTGTTCATTAAATAATATTGATAACCCTCAGACAGCCATCAACACTATGTCCCCGGCAAAAAATTTATCGACTAACTGGTATGTTTTCCAAAGCGCCTTAAACGCAAAAAATGCTGACAGCAATAATTTTATTACACACATTGGCAATGCAAAATTGACGCTTGCTGAAAATAATGCTGCCCCTAATACTGCCAAGGGTGACCCGATTACTGAGGCCATACAAATATTACAATGGCTAGACCCCCGCCTGGACGATCAAATTACATCAGACAACAACGATAGTAATTTACCCCTCATTGAAGTTCCTGCTGAAACAAATTCACAAAATATAATGGCGGTACTTGTCACTGGGGATGGTGGCTGGGCAGAAATTGATAAAAATGTAGCGGCCATTCTTGCTGAAAAAGGCATCCCCACGGTTGCGTTAGATTCACTTAGTTACTTCTGGCGCGCACGAACGCAGGAAGAAACCGCCAGAGATGTAGATGATGTTATTAGTCAGTATCGCGAAAAATGGCAAAAGCAAAAAGTTATTTTAATTGGCT
>JAYTSJ010000292.1:0-9447 GCA_043745725.1 Gammaproteobacteria bacterium
ATCTTGTGATCGAATCAAACTGCCGCGAATACCCGTAATCATTACTTCTTCCACTTCACCCGCTCCGGGCGTTGTAGTTTGGGCGTGTGTGTGTGTAGCTGCTAGTGTTGACAGAATTCCTATTATGGCACTTGATAATTTGTTTTTATTATACATTTTGTCGTTTTCCTCTAGAGACTGATTACTTGTAATAGTCAACAGCCCCTTCTCATCTATCTTTACTTTAAGCTTGGTATTGGCCACCAGTAATGCGACTGCTTCCTGGATTGAATATCGGCCCACTAATTCATTCGATGTAACTTTCATGGCTTCATCAAATGGAAAAATAAGCGTGATATTAGCTTGCTTGGCAAATTCAGTAAGAGAAAGGTCTGCGCGTTTCTGAGGGATATTAAAAGGAATTATTTCGTTAAGCGCCCGATCTTCTGCAATTGCGGATACGGGTAAGCCCAACCACAAGGCAAATGCCAGTGATCGAAAAATTGCCTGTTCGTCTACCTCAGACGCGGGCTTTTTACCCGCGTGCTTAATAGACGAGTTGGTGATTTTTTTCCGCCATACCATTGAGGGCATTCTGTGCAAATAGTCATTATTGTTGCTATGGAAACCGCATTGCGCGGCGCGAAGGGTTAAAGCTTAAAGACTTCTGTTCTGTTGAACAAGCGGTCAAGCTCAAAACTCTTGAAGGAGGTGTGAAGGTGTGGCGCTTAAAGTATTATCTAAGTAATCGCAGGGTAAATTTTTGACACGTAAAGCTGCATTCGTCCTTGAGTTTGTCGTTCTGTTGCACGGGAAGCAATTGCGTGAAAAGTTTTTAATTTTATTAGCGAGCACTTAAGCGAACTTTGTTATTGCTTACGCGCTCGTTGCGAATGTTAAAGTTTTGATCGAGAGTTTGTAACAGGCCATTAACATCGCCTGCTTTAAATAAGCCGGCTATACGTTCGTGCTTAATACTGTCATCCAGCACTTCAAACTCGATGGAGGTATAGCGAGAAATTTCAGTAAGAGCTTGCTCCAGAGTTTCACCGCGAAACACCAGATTGCCTTGTCGCCAACTAAGCTCGGCGATAATGTCTGCTTCTGCGACCTTGGCAATGTTTTCCAGTTTAGATCCAAGCATAACTTTTTC
The DNA here is from genome assembly GCA_043745725.1 of Gammaproteobacteria bacterium. Lineage (GTDB taxonomy): Bacteria > Pseudomonadota > Gammaproteobacteria > Pseudomonadales > Cellvibrionaceae > Cellvibrio. Next base: position 1,133 of record JAYTSJ010000292.1, read on the forward strand.
GCCTTTGGATACTGCCATTGAGTTTTCCGACAGGCGTTTAGTTTTTATTTGTTCTATATTTTGTTGTTGCGATTCACGTTCGGCGACTAATACTTTACCGTCAGTCACAATGAGTTCGATTTCACTATCGTTTTGAATGCGTACATTGAACGCAGTGCCGACTGCTTGAACTATTTTGTCGCGCGCCATGACGCTCAGAGGCCGACTTTTGTTGTGGGCTACCTTGATATTAATTTCGCCCTGTTCTAGTAAGAATAAACGCTGCTCGACGGTGTATTTCACTTTTACTCGGCTGTTAGTGTTGAGCACTAATTGAGAGCCATCAGGCAGGGTTACGCTCGAGTGTTCGCCGATAGCAGTTTCGTACACCCCATCAATAAGCGCTTCTGGTGGCGCAATGTTGAGTAGTGCGAGTATAGGATGGCTATCTTGTTGGCTGCCACCAATGCTCCATAAGCCTATTAATATTGCAAACACAAACGAAGCCGCTGCGGCGCCATAAAAATAGGGTAGGCGACGGTTTTTTTGTACGACGGGTGGCTGAAACAAATCTGCCAGGCGCGCGAGGGTATCCATCTTATCCCACAGTTCAGCCATCTCAAAAAGCACTATGCGATGCTCATTATTTTGCTGTAGCCATTGTTGGAAGAGTTTTTGTTCTGCGGTGGTAAGGCCGCGATCAAGCTTGGCAATCCAGTTGCTGGCTTGATCATAAATTTGCTCTTTACTCGGGAGCTCAATAATGTTGCTCATGATATGCTTCCCTCTTTAACTGAAGCCAAATGCTGTCCGCTGGGGAATTCATTCCCGTGTTTAAGTGTAGCCATAAAATAGGTGCAACGTTTAATTCCAGTTGCTACATGTTTCTCTACGGTGTTTTCACTGATGTCTAAACGTTCGGCTATTTCTTTTTGCGAGTAACCGTAAACTTTCCGCAAAATAAAGGCTTTGCGACATTGAAGTGGTAAGAGCCTTACTGCATCGCAAAAATGGCCAAACTCTTGATTGGCCGCGACGCGATTAAACGTATCGTCTTCACTGCCGCTAATGTCAATCAGATCCCAATCAAAGTCGTTATCGCTATTACTAATTGTTAACCGTGTTTCGGCACGTTTGACATAATCCAGGGCCAAATTTTTAGCCGTTTTAAGCATAAATGAACGCGGATAGCGAATTTCATCCTGTTTTTCAACCTGGCATACTCGTACATAGGTTTCTTGTACGATATCTTCAATTTCTTTGGGCGGTACTATGCGTGAGACTGCACGGGTCAAGGTTGACTGCAAAGAAATGAATAAATTGCTTATGTTTTCATTATTAGACATATTTATTAGCCACAATAGATGAATTCTTCTCGGTTACTAGGACGAAAGATAAGCTATTTTCCGCCATTCATTGAGCAAAAAAGCTTATCTTTCGTCCGGCTTGCGTCCGGCTTGGGAGAGCAATAGCTCCCATTCTAGAGTTCTTGTTCTCCGCCAAAAGCTGCGTGTAGTGCGCTTATGAAGTTTTTTAATTCGCCCGCCATAATGGCAAAATCTGAATCAAATTGTTCGGCTTTGCTTTCCGGGTTGCGATCATTTGCCTTGTCGCTGATCACGTCTTCAAATTTCAAGCGCTTGATGGCTAGTTGATCGTCTATTACGCAGTTAATGGCTTCTTTCCAGGTGAGTGCCAGCTTGCTGACAAACATGCCACTGTTAATGTGGCTGAGAATTTCATTTGCCGTTAAGTCTTGTTTTTTGCAGCGAATTACGCGGCCATCTTTACCGGCCTGCAATTCACACTCTTCGCCTAATTCAAATTCGCTGGGTAAATTTCCGCTTTGCAACCAGTGCGTCATTACCTGCGTGGGTAAATTTTTGGCGGTGATTGGAATGCAGCGTAAACTACCGAGTGCTTCGCGTAATTTACTGAGTAAATCTTCAGCCCGTTTGGCGGATGCAGCATTCACGATAATTAAATTTTCTTGTGGTGCTATGTAAGCAAAATCTAACGAGGATTTTGCAAATGCCTTGGGTAGCATTGAAAAAATTATTTCATCTTTTAACGTTTGTCTTTCTTTGCGACCAACATTGCGTGATTCTGCTTCGCTAATGGCAACTGCTTTTTCCTCAAGTTGTTCATTAATCACTGATGATGGCAGAAGTTTTTCCTGCTTTTTTGCGCAGATCATTACGTAGCCGTTAGTCGCGTGAAAATATTCACTGCCGTGACGGCCAAGCGGCGGCACAAAACCGTAGCGAAAAGTATCCAGACTGCCGCAGGGATTAAAACAAAATGTTTCAAGTGCAGTGTTTAATTCTTCGGTGGTATGTGACCATTGTTCGGTGAGGCGATACAGGCGCAGGTTTTTAAACCACATTTAATTTCAATCCAAAAAATAATCGCGACGCAGATTTTGTAATCTGGTCGCGATAAATAAAAAATCATATTGTTTTTGTTGTTGAGCCGTTGCTGATTATGGCGTATGAAGGATTAAAGTAATTAACCTACAATATCAAGCAATTCCACTTCGAAAACCAATGCTGCAAAAGGAGCAATATTTGCGCCCGCGCCACGCTCGCCGTAAGCAAGGTCGTGAGGGATGTATAAACGCCACTTGGAGCCAACAGGCATCAGTTGTAAGGCTTCAGTCCAGCCCGCAATAACGCCGTTGACCGGGAAATCAATCGGTTGGCCGCGCGTAACAGAGCTGTCGAAAACAGTGCCGTCGATGAGTGTGCCGTGGTAGTGAGTTTTGACTTTTGAGGTGGCCGTTGGGATTGCGCCAGAACCTTGTGTAATGACTTCGTATTGCAGACCAGATGCGGTAATGGTGATGCCGCCTTTTTTAGCATTTTCAGCCAGGAAGAGCTCGCCTTCTTTAGCTTGCATGCCCGCTTGAGCTGCTTGCTTGGCTTGCATTTGCGTGCCGATGATGCGGAAAGCCTCTTCTAATTCCGGGCGAGCGACTTGGCTTTCTTTGCCGGTCAGTGCGTCGATAACGCCTTGGGCGACGGCTTTAGCGTCGACGCCATCAAAGGGATTGGATGCTAATTGCTCGCCCATTTGACGGCCTACGCCGTAGCTTACGCGCAGTTCGGTTGTGTTGTATTCAGACATAAAGGGTTCTCAGTTGTGATTTAAACGGTCGCGCAGTCTAGCAGATTAAGATTCGTTTTTTTCAGTTTCAGTGTTGTTTCCAGTGTTGCTTTCAGGCTTGTTAGCATCAGGTAATACTTGCACTTCGCGGATAAAAATTCCCCAGAAGGCAATAAACATTGCAGCTACCACGGGGCCAATTACAAACCCATTGATACCAAACAGGCTGATGCCGCCAAGGGTAGACAGCAGCACTAAATAATCGGGTAGTTGGGTATCTCGGCCAACCAAAAGAGGGCGCAGAACACTGTCGATAGTGCCAATGAAGCCAGCGCCTATACCAACTAAGATGAGTGCTGAAGTGGTTTCGCCGATGGCGGTAAGGTAAAGCGCAATCGGTGCCCATATTAGCGCTGAACCTACCGCAGGAATAAGTGATGCGAATGCCATGAGCGCACACCAGAGCATGGCACCGTGAATATTCAGTGCCCATAAGGTAATGCCGCCAATGCTGCCCTGCAGTATGGCAATTACCATGTTGCCTTTAATTGTAGCGCGGGTTACTTGGGCGAATAGCGCAAACAACATGCGCTCTCGGGTGTCACCGAGTGGTAGCGCCAGTACCAATAATTCCACTAATTTATTGCCGTCGCGCAGCATAAAAAAAGTAATGTAAAGCATAAGTATAATGCTAACAATAAAACTAAATGCGTTTTGCCCAATGGTGAGCGTGTGCTGCGCAAGAAATTTACCACTGGCCATAGCCCCCGTAATGGCATCGTTTTTAATGTGGTCAATATCAATTCCCATTTTTTCTAACAATGTATTTAGTGCGGGAAAGGCGTTATGAATTAATTCTATATAGTGAGCGGGGTTAATTTCACCAGCTTGCAATTTGTCATACACGATGACTCCTTCAGTTACTACGGAGCTAATTACGAACACTACAGGTAAAATCACCACCACAATACACAATAATAGGGTCGCAAGTGCCGCTATGTTGGGGTAATTAGGCCAGCGATTCAGCAACTTTTGCTGAATTGGATAAAAAATAATAGAAATGGCGCAGGCCCAAAAAATGGAACCAAAAAAAGGTTTCAATAACCAGATAAAACAACAGGAGACAAGCAATAAAAATACTAAAAATGTACGAGTTTCTAATTTGTCTTGCATGGGATAATCCTTGGGCACTGATGTGGAGTTTTTTGGAAAGCGTTGATCATGATATGTGAGGGACTATACGGTAGCGGCGCTTAAGAGTCATCTTCCTGTATCTGCGCACTAGATTATTAATGCATTATTCTAACTCAGTGTACTTTTTGTAAATAAAAATACCAAATTAGTGGCGCGATTAGAAAAAGATTGGGAGGTTTTTATGAGCAATAGTGAATGTATGGTCTTGCTGTTGTTGGTGGGGGAAATTCGACCTGGGGTTATTTATAGAGAACAGTAACAGGTGAAGCAACTTTTTAGGTGACGCTTCGGTTTAGGGGAGGCTTCGGTAGAAAAGGTTTATGTTAATGATAAAAACCGTGTCAATGGTTTTGCGACTTCAGTGAGTGCCTTTTTCTTCAGGATTGCTACAGCTTTTCGCGGTATCACAACCGCCGCAACCGCCACAGCTGGATGAGTTTTTTTTGCCAATCGGCAGCCACTGGCGCAGCACAAAATAGGCCGCGGTGACTACACAAATTCCTACAATAATTTCTTGCCACATAACTTCCTCCACTAATCCAATGACTCGATTAACTTAAAAGAGTTGCAAGTTGAAATGTTGCCCAAGCAGCAAAATATGCGAGCGCAAATAAGTAAAGCGCAAAATAAGTTGTGGCTTTTATTGAGTTTGTTTCGCGACGTACTACCGCAATAGTGGATATACATTGCGGTGCGTAAACAAACCATGCCAGGTAAGCAAGTGCAACCGGTAAGCTCCAGCTGTGCGTGAGTGCGGTACCGAGTGCAGTATCAAGGCCGCCATTGACACTGCCATTGCCGCCCACTGCATAGACCGTTGCCAACGCACTTACCGCAACTTCGCGCGCGCCCATGGCGGGAATTAAAGCAATGCACATTTGCCAGTTGAAGCCGAGCGGGGCAAAGATAGGCTGCATCAGGGAGCCGAGCTGCCCTGCAAAACTATATTCAATCGCAGGATGAAGGGCATTTGCAGGCGCACCGGGATAGGTGCACAAGAACCAAATTAGAATAGACAGCGACAAAATAATGGTGCCTACACGGCGCAAGAATATCCACACACGCTCACGCAAGCCCATCAAAAGATGATATGCCATCGGCCAGCGATAACTTGGTAATTCCAGTAACAGAGGAAACTCTTGCCGCGGTTGGTTGCGGCGCATCACCCAAGCAACAATAGCAGCACTCACTACACCAGCAAGATAAAGTGCAAACAGGGTTAAGCCTTGTTGATTGAAAATACCCCATACAGTTTTGGCGGGGATAAAAGCACCGATAATGAGAGCATAAACAGGCAATCTGGCGGAGCAAGTCATCAAGGGCGCAATCATAATGGTAATGAAACGCTCGCGTGGGTCAGAGATGGTTCGGGTAGACATTATGCCCGGTACCGCGCAGGCAAAACTGGAAAGTAAAGGAATAAACGAGCGGCCGGAAATGCCAAGGCCGCGCATGGGGCGGTCGAGCAAAAACGCAGCACGTGTTAGGTAGCCGGTATCTTCCAACACTAAAATAAAGAAAAACAGGATGATAATTTGCGGTAAAAACACTATCACAGCGCCGATGCCGGCAATGAGACCATCCGCTAAAAAATTCTTGAGAATGCCTTCAGGCATATACTGAGTAATGGCGGCGCTTAATATTGTAGTGCCAGCTTTTATCACATCGGTTATGGGTGTTGCCCACGCAAATACGGCGTTAAATATCACTAATAAAATACTAAATAGCACCACTAAACCTAATATTGGATGCATTACTATCGAATCGAGACGATCTTGCCACAATGGTTGTTCGTCGGGCTGAATCACTTGTGCGGCGATAATGTTTTCAATGTGTTTGTAAAGTTCTTCGATGGAGTCGTCACGGCTTAGCTCGTCGATACTGCTAAGTGATAGCGTTTGAATATTGTCTGCCAATGGCTTGTTTGCCCATTCCCGCGAATGGTCGGCAAGTATGTTGCGTAGTGTATCTACACCATGGCGGGTGACGGCCACAGTTTCTATTACAGGTATACCTATTTCGCGAGATAGCCCGGCGGTATTGATACTGATGCCGCGCGAACGCGCAGCGTCCATTTGGTTGAGCGCTAAAATCATCGGGCGATTGAGGGTTTTTAACTCCATCACCAAACGTAAACCCAGACGTAAATTGGTGGCATCAACAACGGCGATTAAAACGTCAGGGCGTGTTTCACCGGCAATTTTGCCGAGAATCATGTCACGTGCAACTTGCTCGTCAGGTGAGGTTACAAACAAGCTGTAAGTGCCAGGTAAGTCGAGTATTTCAGCAGGATTGGCTAAGCCAGTTAGTGCACCAGAGCGACGTTCAACCGTCACGCCAGGATAATTGGCTACCTTGGCGCGAGCCCCAGTAAGGCGGTTGAATAGGGAGGTTTTGCCGCAGTTGGGGTTGCCAATTAGCGCAAAGCGAATGGGGGCTAACATTTAGACGCTACCTATAATTTCCGTACCAACAAATTCCACGCCAATTTTGGCCGCTTCAGCGCGGCGCAGGGCAAACTTGGTGCCGTTTACTTGTACCGCAAGTGGATCACTGCCCATTAAGCCAAAACCGATGACTTTGAGTAGTGCGCCAGGCAAAAAACCCAACTCTTTCAAACGCAGAGTAACGCGTTCATCTTGTGCGCCAAATAAAGGTTGTTGGAGTAAATTAACCACTCGCAATTGCGCACCTTTTTTGCATTGATCCAGTCGTAAGCTTGTAGCAGGAGTGAGTATCGGATTAACAGCTAAATTCACGGAAAGGCACCTTTTTGCAAATGAGATTTATTACTATAAAGGGTAACTCATTTGTTCGGGGTTCGCAAATAAGAATCTTTCTTTTTTGCAGGTCAAAATAGAGGTGTGTTATGGTAAATGCTGAACCGCAAATTTTAGGAGTACAAACTTTAGCGGTGGCCGACAAACTTCGCGAGTGGGTGTAGGAGCCTTGAGGTAATTTTTTTATAATTCATGTAGGCTACCCATCTGCTGTATTTATCCCCGAGGAATTGTTATGAGTTATGAAAAGCCTTCCGGTTCAATGGCTACCAAGCTAGGTGTTTTGGTGGTAGCTGCAGCGGCAATTGCTGCTGTTGCCTATTTCGTCATGAAAGATGAGCCTCCCGCCAAGCTACGCGAGCTGCCTGCGCCCATTCAGCCGCTAGCAACTGCGTTGCCAAAGGTGGCCGAAAAACATGCCTATGAAGAACCTATTCCTGTAGTTCACCCCGAGCCTTTGCCCACATTAAATCAGAGTGATGTGGCGGTAGTTGCGGCATTGCAGGGATTAGGTGCTGATGGTTTACTGCAAATGGTGATTCCAGAAGAAATATTACGTAAATTTGTACGAGCTGTGGATGCGGTTGAAGAAGGTAAATTAATTAATGAGTATCGCCCGATTGTGTCCCCTAAGGGAGCCTTACTGGTTGATTCATTTCATGCCACAGTGGCAGGTGGTGAGCTTGGCAATACTGAAGAAGTTGAACAATTTCGCATGAGCGCCAAGAACTATAAACGTTATGATGTATACGCAACAATGGTAACCTTGCTTGATTCTGATGCCACCGTTGCTATGTATAAACGCTTTTACCCTTTATTGAGTGAGGCTTATAAAGAAATGGGTTTAAGTAAGGGCAATTTCCATTCAGTACTTATTCGGGCCATTGATAACATTATTGAGGCGCCCGATGCCAGTGGCGATATGATTCTGGTACGGCCTAAAGTTTACTTTGAGTTTGCTGACCCTGCGTTAGAGAAGTTGCCTGCCGCTCATAAGTTCATGTTGCGTATGGGGCCTGAAAATGCGAATCGTGTTAAATCCAGTTTGAAAAGCTTGCGTAGTAAATTAATGCAAAAATAAATACAGTTTAACGTTGATCTTTCTTTTTAAATCCCCCAGGGCTGCCTAAATCGCAGCCTTTTTTATTTTTGGCGCGTCATTATTCCCTTTTACAGCAAAATATTTTAGTTGTTGTATACTCCGGCGGGAAGTAATCGGTCATATGTCTTTGATGTGCAAAGAAAAAACATTTTGCA
>JAYTSJ010000293.1:0-12991 GCA_043745725.1 Gammaproteobacteria bacterium
ATTGATAGTATTTTAGTTCGTGGCGGTTTCCCGCCGTTGATGTTAGCGCCGATTAATTTTGATGCCGTTTTTGCGCAAGCTATTATAATTGCACAGCAACAAGCCGAAACGAATGCAGAAAATTCAACTGCAGCATCGGCAACAATGAATTAATAATCTGCATCCATACCCGACAACCAATGCCCGACAGTAGTCGGGCAATTTTTTTCAGGTGTAAAAGTCGATGTTCAACCTTTCCCGTCTTGATCCACTCAAAACTAGTCATATAGCCGCAATTGATTTGGGCTCGAATAGCTTTCACATGATTATCGCCAAATGGGATAACGGCCAGCTTGTGCTATTGGATCGTCTACGTGAGCCTGTACGTTTAGGTTTAGGTTTAGGTAGCGATGGTTCTTTAAGTGATGATGCGCGCACAAGAGCTTTAGCTTGCCTGGAAAAATTTGGTGAAAGTTTGCGTGAATATCCGTCACGCAGTGTGCGCATTGTCGGCACTAAAACCTTGCGAAGTATTAATGACTCACGTCAGTTTTTAGCTGATGCACAATTACGCCTTGGTCATCCCGTGGAAATTATTTCGGGTGATGAAGAGGCGCGCCTGGTGTATTTGGGTGTCGCGCATTGCATAGCACCACAAGCAGGTAAACGCTTGGTGATAGATGTAGGTGGCGGTAGTACGGAAATTATCATTGGTGAAGGAATGTCACCATTGCTCAAAGAAAGTTTGAATATGGGTTGCGTCGCAATCACTAAACGATTTTTTTTAGACGGCACTGTTAATGAGAAAAATATTAATAGAGCTTTTATTGCGTGTTTACAAGAACTAGAGCCTGTTTGTGAATCATTTCTACAGCAAGGTTGGCGTGAAGTTTTAGGTGCCTCAGGTACAATAAAAACGGTCGCAAAAGTTTGTGAAGCTGCAGGTTGGAGCAATGGAGTTATTAGTGCGGACAGCTTGGAAAAAATAATTCAACAGTATGTTCGACGTGGCAATACAGATTTAAAAATGGTTGGCCTTGCTGAGGATCGTCAAGCCGTTTTCTTAGCCGGGGTGATAGTACTTAAAGCGCTATTTGAGAGCTTGCAACTTAAAGAAATGACTGCTGCCAGTTGGGCATTGCGTGAAGGATTATTATTTGATTTAAAAGGAAGACTTGAAAATCACGATATTCGTCAAGCCAGTGTTGATGCACTAGCGGCGCGTTTTCACGTCAATATTGAAAAAGCAAAACGTGTTGAGGTGACGGCGCTAGCATTACTCGAACAGGTTGCCCATAGTTGGGAACTGAATGATACCGAAGCCAGTAAGCTATTAGCTTGGGCGACGCGTTTGTATCCCGTGGGTTTGGATATAGCGCATAATGATTATCATAAACACAGCGCCTATATTGTGCAGCATGTAGATCTGGCAGGTTGCTCGCGAGTCGAGCAAACACAATTATCTACGCTTGTACTTGCCCACCGAAAAAGATTTCCAAGTAAGCATTTCTTACACGACAGCGAAAATTTAATTCGCTTGGCAATTTTATTGCGTATGGCAGCAATTTTTCATCGCGGCAAAAAGAAAGATAAACTGCCGGCTTTAATATTGGGCGTCAATGATAGAAAAATAACACTACAAATTCCGCAACAATGGCTTAATTTACATCCCTTAACGCGCGCAGATTTAGAAACTGAAATCCGCTATTTACAGGATATAAATTATCATCTCGCATTAAACGAAAACACATAATGTAGCAAAAGTGTTTAGTAACTCTGCGCAAGTTTTGTAGTTGAATTTCTAACCCGTAATTCGGGCGGACCAGCGATCAAGCAAAATTGCTTGTGCATCAATCGGTTTATCATCGTCTAATAACGTGATGAGTTGATAACTACCGTCTTCAGATAGTAACCACGCGTGAGTATTGTCGGCGATATAAAGTTTTAAATCATCAATTAAACGGTCGCGTATTTTTTTTGATTTAATAGGAAAAGAGGTCTCAACGCGATGAAACATATTTCTGCTCATCCAATCTGCACTTGAGCAATAGAGCTCCGGATTACCACCATTCTCGAAATAAAAAACACGTGAGTGTTCTAGAAAGCGGCCGATAATTGAACGGACACGAATATTATCTGAAAGGCCGGCCACACCTGGACGTAACTGACAAACACCGCGAATAATTAAATCAATTTGCACACCTGCTTGCGACGCGGTATAGAGTTCATTTACCAGCACCTCGTCATAAAGTGCATTCATTTTGGCAATAATTCGCGTTGGCTTTCCTTGTTCCGCGTTTTCCTTTTCAGTGCGGATGCGGCGTACAAGTCCTTTGTGTAGTGTAAAGGGTGCGTACAATAGCGCCTCCATTTTGGAAGCCTTGCCTAAACTACTTAATTGTAAAAAAATACGATAAACATCGTCACCAATATCTTTATCAGAGGTTAGTAATCCATAGTCGGTATAAAGCTTACTGGTTTTTGGATGGTAGTTGCCGGTGCCCATATGCACGTAGTATTGTAATTTTCCAGTTTCACGACGCGCAACTAACAACATTTTGGCATGTGTTTTAAAACCAACAACGCCATAAATAACGTGAATACCGTAACGTTGCAAACGTTCAGCCAGGGCAACGTTTTCTTCTTCATCAAATCGCGCGCGTAATTCAACAATAGCCGTAACTTCTTTACCAGCTTTCGCAGCAGTTACTAAGGCATCGACAATAGGTGAATTTGGGCCCGTGCGATAAAGTGTTTGTTTAATGGCGAGGACATGGGGATCAGAAGCAGATTCACGTAAGAAATCAACCACGCACTGGAATGAATCAAACGGATGATGCAATAAAATATCCTGCTTTTGCAGTACTTCAAAATAGCTATTGGTACGTTTAGGTAATTTGGGCATGGACTGTATAAAAGGACGGAAATAGAAATTTGCATCTTTAATTAAATCAAATAAATCACTATAGCGATTTAAATTTACGGGCCCGTTAATATTGTACAAATCGCGTTCTTTAATATCACAGCGCTGCAATAAAAATTGCACAAGTTCATTGGGGCAAGTATTTGAAACTTCTAAACGAACTTCGTCACCATATTGGCGATGAGCTAATTCACCTTGTACCGCGCGTAATAGATCTTCGGTTTCTTCTTCATCGAGAAAAATATCAGAATTGCGCGTTAAGCGAAATTGATAGCTGTCAATCACATTCATGCCAACAAAAATTTCAGACATAAAAAAATGAATTATGGAGGAGATAAAAACAAACTCTCGCCCTTGAGTCGTAAATTTCGCTGGTAACTCAACGATGTGTGCGAGTGACCGTGGCACTTGTACAATGGCACAATCGGAACTGCGCCCAAAGGCATCTTTGCCACTTAATTTAACAATAAAATTTAAACTTTTATTCAGAATACGGGGGAACGGGTGAGCAGGGTCAAGCCCGATAGGGCTTAATACTGGCAGTACGTCAGAAATAAAAAAATCCTTTAAATAAAGAATTTGCGTTGGTGTCCATTCTTCGCGGCGCAATACGCTAACGTTGTTTTCCCGTAGCAGTGGCAATATCTCATTATTTAAAATTTGATATTGCTCGATAACCAAATGTCGCGCGCGTACGGAAATTTGTTCCAGCGTTTGTATTTCACTTAAGCCATCAGGCTCCAGGGCTGGTGCTGTAGGTAGTTCGAGCCGTTCCACCAAGCCGCCAACCCGAACTTCAAAAAATTCATCAAGATTTGTAGAAAAAATGCAGAGGAATCTGAGTCGCTCCAATAGCGGTAAGTTTTTGTTATACGCCTGGTAAAGTACGCGTTGGTTAAATTCAAGCAGGCTAAGCTCACGATTGAAAAAAGCGCTAGACACAATAAACCTCAGGCAATAAAGCGAAATCAAGTCAGAATATGATAAGTCAATGACAATATTAAGACAGTAATATTAATAGCGCCAGTAAAGACTGGCAGCTAGATAAACATTCGTATCAGTAAAAATAAGTAAAATTGCGCCATATTGCGATGGCTAAGCAACTAAAGCAACGTTAAATGCATTTCGCCGCTGGTGTGCCTTAGCCATGCTGGTTATTATTGGGGCACCTGGATTTTAGGGTAAAAAAAGGGTACACAATAAGAGTTCAACAATAAACCTGGGCGTTATTTCCAAGCCTACACTACACACAAGCTCTAAACGGGATTTTCTTAGGGGTTCATCATGATTACTAAATTAATTGTCGGTACATATCAGCACACGCGACGCCATATTCGTCTCATAGTAAAAATAAAAATTGCACTGATTATTTTCTTGTTATTGCTACTCGCTGGTTGGAAAGGCTACCAAAAATTGGATCACGATGCTGACCGTGGTGCTGTCGCCCTAAGCAATGGTGCGTTTGGCGAAAGTTATACAACACCAAAATATCTGGATCAGGGTTGGAGCAAATCGGACAGTTTGTGGTTTTACAATACAACGCAAGGTTCAGATTTAATACCCTATGATTTCTTCCTGGTGCTGGAGCAAGCAGACTCGGTTGAGTTATTGCGCTCGGATAAGAACATTGATAATTACCGTTATTTGCCACAAAAGAAAACATTTTTTAATCCCGACGCTTTGCCCGTTGGTTTTGTCAAAGATGAGTATCAACACAAAGATTACATGGGTTATACCTGCGCTGCTTGCCATACCAGTCAAGTAAATTATAAAGGTAACGCGGTACGCATTGACGGTGGCCCGGCAATGGCGGATATGGTGGGCTTTCTGACGGCAATGGAAAAAAGTTTAAAAGCGGCGCGCGACGACGCGCAAAAGCGCGAACGATTTATTAAAAATGTTTTGGAGTTAAACAATAACTACACAAAAGCGGATGAAGTCATCAAGGATTTAAGTAAATGGACAGACACTATTGAGCTCTATAACACCATCAATCACAGCCACGTTAAATACGGTTACGCGCGTCTGGATGCATTTGGTCGTATTTATAATCGCGTGCTGGAACATGTTATTAATAAAGCGCAATTGCGCCTCGCTCTGTTGCAAATTGTTAGCGCTGAGAAGCGCCATATATTAACGGAGAAGCAAGTCGACGCAGTTTTAAATGGTATTAGCGAAACTATTATTGGCGACAGGCAATTTGATATTATTCTCAACCGCTTAAAGAGCAGCGGGGGCAATTTCCCCAGCTTGGGGCAGCAAGACATGCTGCGGGTTCGCAATGCCATCTTTAACGAGCCAAGCGCCCCTGTGAGCTACCCCTTTTTATGGGATATTACCCATTCAGATTACGTACAATGGAATTCGATAGCAGCCAATGCTGGCGTCGCTCCATTAGGGCGTAATGCCGGTGAAGTCATTGGTGTATTTGCCACACTCGATTGGACGGCAGCCAAACCGGGTTTTAGCTTGTCCGGAATGATATCGGGTCAAAGCAGTAACAAGCCACACATCAAATTTAAATCTTCCATCGATTTAGATAATTTATCGCGCATTGAGTCGCACTTACAGAGCTTGACCTCGCCGCGCTGGGAAGACGCGATGCAAACCTTAGCGGTCGGCGATTTAGGTAAAATAGATCCAGAAAAGAAAAATCGCGGTGAGTTGGTTTACAACGAATACTGTCAATCGTGTCACCAAGTGATTAATCGTGCCGACTGGGATCGTCTAGTAACCGTGAATATGTCCAATGTAAACGTAGTTGGCACTGATCCAGCGATGGCGAAACACAGTGTTGAATACACGGGGTATTCGGGCAATTTTCAATCCGTGTACCAAAAAACGGATGTGGGCTCAGTGGTTATTCAAAACCGCGCACCCGTTGCCCAAATACTCACCGCAGCAACCATGGGGGCTGTGGCCACTCCGGATGCCGATATGAATGTTTTATCGCGTGGGGTTATGTGGGTTTACTTACTAGGCAAATCATTTTTTGATAATGAGATTAAGGAAAGTGTAAAATCTGGAAATTATTTAGTAGACACCACGGCTAACCCTTTTCAATCGTTGTTGTCATACAAAGCGCGATCACTAAACGGTATCTGGGCAACAGCGCCTTACTTACACAATGGTTCGGTGCCTAATCTCTATAGTTTACTTTTGCCGACGAAACGTGAAGGCGATCCAGCAGAGGGGCAGTATCGTCCGGATTCATTTCAAGTGGGCTGCCGTGAACTCGATTTAGTGAATGTGGGCTTTCAATGTACAGGTGATGTAGGATTTAAATTTCAAACCCTGCAAGTAGGTGATTTGAATATAGGGCATGATTACGGTACCGGTCGAGATGGTAGGGAACCACTGACAGAACAAGAGCGTTGGGATTTAATTGAATACATTAAAACGTTGTAAGTATTAACACCCTTTGCCCCGTTGCAACGCTTGCCCAGTGCGAGTAGTTAATGCGGGGTGAATTTTTTTAATATTATGCAGAGCGTTTATTTGCTGAAGATTGTGTAAGACTTGATGACAAGAATGATAGTGTTAAAAGAAAGCTTCAATATTAAAAAGACCTGTGTTTACTTCTGGAAAATTTACCTGCCCGTATTACAATTTCCCTCGTTGTATTTAACCAAGTTGTCTTTAGCCAAGTTGTATTTAACCAAGGACTACTGGTTTCCAGCAATATTAAGTGTGTTTTTGCAAACGATTATCATGCAAACTGTTTTTGCGGCGCCCGTTTCAGAAGATGAAACTCTGCCTGTGCGAGCAGAAACTGTAAAAAATATTCAGCCCATAGTAGACGAAGCGATAGATGCTGCCACCAAAACGTTGCCGCAAAAAATTAATAAAGATCAATCCATATTTTTTCGCGGACATAATTATTCAAAAGAAACTGACGATTTAAAAGAACTCGATTATGCAAAGGAGTCCGATTATTCAGAGGAGCCAGATCATGCTACAGGATCCAATTCCGCAACCGAATCAGACACTGCGGACGAGCCCGATTATAGCAACGAACCAGATGATGACAGCGAGCTAGAAAAGTCGCCAGCGACAGCAATCAGGCCATTAAACTCGCAACCAAAAATTATACCCGCTGGTTCAGATACCACAATAAATAATTCGTCTCCAATTATCATGGCGCAAGGTGAAGATTTCGTTAAGGCATTTGAAAATTTTGTTGCTACAAAAATAGTTCCCAAGGTGCCCGGTCTAGCCTTAGCAATTATTGCCGATGGTAAAGTAAAAGTGTTACAAGGTTATGGTGCAAAAAGAACGGGCGGAAATGATTTAGTCAATACCAATACCGTGTTTCGCCTGGCTTCTGTTTCAAAAACAATTGCATCAACCGCAGCCGGGGTAATGGTACGCGATGGAAAAATAAGTTGGGATACTACGATTACTTCGCAATTACCCGACGTGATATTTAGTAACCCTCGTTACGGTGATAAAATAACTTTACGCGATATTATGTCGCAGGCAACCGGGTTGCCTACGCATACTAATACTCATCTAATCGAAGACAATGTGCCTTATGCTGACGCTGTTGGCCGGTTACGTTACGTTAATTTTATTTGTCCACCGAGTAAATGCTATGCCTATCAAAATGTAACCTTTAGTTTGATTGGCAATCTTATTTTGAAAAAAACGGGTACTGCTTATGAAAAATATGTCAGCGAAAAATTATTTAAACCTTTAGGTATGACTTCTGCGTCTTTTGGTTTAGCCGGTTTGCAGGCCACTAATAATTTTGCCCAACCGCATGTTATGAATCGTAGTCGTTGGATGACTACCAACATCGAAGAAAATTATTACCATATTTATCCTGCAGCGGGCGCTAATGCGAGCATTACAGATATGTCACAATGGGTGCTTGCGCAAATGGGTCATAATCCTGAGGTTTTGCCTTCAGAATTATTAAATCAGTTACATCAAAAAATAACACGTAACACTCCTGCGCAATCACATTACGGCGCGAATGTCGGCGCAACGGATACGCATTATGGTTTGGGTTGGCGAATTTTCGATTATCGCGGCGATAAAAATTTCGTACATCACGGCGGCTGGGTAAAAGGCTTTCGCTCGGAAGTTGTGTTTAATCAAGAGTTGCAAATTGGCATGGTATTTTTAACCAATTCCGAAACAAAATTAGCGCGTAATATTATTTTTAAATTTTTAGATACTTATGAAGATGAAAAGCACGGAGTAAAGAATGTGGCGCAGGAGAAGCCCTTCCGAAAGTTCAAAGTATATTAGATATCAAAGCGTTAATCTGTTAAGTTCGCTGCCTCAATCTGAGATTGAGCTCGTCTTTACTCCTCATTAAATGTAACTACAAAAGTATCTATTCTGCTTCTAACTTATGCGGTGCTGTCACCAATACTTGCTGAATCCTTCGGCCTTCCATAATTTTTATTTCAAAGGTAAATCCAGAAATAATTAAGGTTTCGCCATTGACGGGTATATGTTGAAGTTGTTCGAGCAATAAGCCGGCAAGGGTAAAATAGTCGCCCTCTTCGCGCTCCAATTTTATATCGAGTAATTCTTCCAGATGCTCAAGTGCAATGCTGGCGTCCAGTAGCCAACCATTTTCTTGTTCTATCACCAGCGGTGCTTCATTGCTATCAGCGACTTCGCCCGCGATAGCAGCGAGTAAATCGCTGGTAGTGACTATCCCGATAATACTGCCATATTCATCAATCACTATCGCGAGCGGAACAGCTTGCTGACGCAACATTTCGAGTACGTTGAGGGCGCTGGTTCCTTCGGGCACTGCAAGTGGTTCTACTGCAAGCGCTGCGAGATTAAGCGGCTGGTTGCTAAGTGCAGCGGTGAGCAAATCGCGGCTTTGGACTACGCCGAGCAAATTATCCAGTTCATCACGTGCAACTAGCAAACGTGTTTGCGGTGTGGTTTTTAATACATTGAGCAAATCTTCGGGCGTCGCATTTACATCTACCCACACTATGTCGGGGCGCGGAGTCATTAATGATTGCACCGATCGATCGGTCAGTTGCAATACGCTGCGAATCATTTGCCGTTCGCTGTTTTCAAATACCAACTCTTCGCCTTGAGGGTTGGCCACGGTGTCCATGTCGTTGCCTTCTTCATCTGCATCAGAGCTACCACCCAACAATTTAAGTACAGCTTCGGCGGTACGGTCGCGCAATGGCCGTTCGCCAATGATGTTACGTGTACGATTCGAATGAGCTAACTGGTTAAAAAATTCGATTAACACTGAAAAGGCGATAGCGCCGTAGAGATAGCCTTTAGGTATGTGCACACCCGCACCTTCGGCGACCAGGCTAAAACCAATCATTAATAAAAATCCGAGGCAGAGCATCACTACGGTAGGGTGTCTGTTGACGAAATCGGTCAGCGCTTTACTGGCAACTATCATCAAACCCATTGCGATAATGACAGCTGCCATCATCACGGATAAATGTGAAACCATGCCCACAGCGGTGATGACTGCATCGAGTGAAAACACTGCATCGAGGATGACTATTTGGACGATAACCGCCCAAAAAGCGGCATGTACTCGCGGGCCGCGGGTAGCGCTAACTTTGCCTTCTAATCGCTCATGGAGTTCAACGGTGGCTTTGAAGAGTAAAAAAAATCCACCAGCGAGCAAAATTAAATCCCGCCCTGAAAGTGCTTGTTCAAACACTGTAAACAGTGGCTTGGTAAGTGTTACCAGCCACGAAATTCCCGCAAGTAATCCCAGGCGCAATACTAATGCAAGGCTTAAGCCCAGCATCCGCGCGCGGTCGCGTTGGTGTTTGGGTAATTTGTTGGCGAGTACGGCGACGAAAATCAGGTTATCAATACCGAGGACTATTTCGAGTACGATTAACGTTAGTAAGCCAAGCCACGCGGTGGGATCAAGAAGCCAGTCCATGATTTAACACCTCAACTCAGCATAGGTTGAGATATAAAGGGTAGCGATGGGTGTTAGGGTTGGCATTTACAATCCAGAGTGGCCGATAGAACAGGGATTCTACTTTACCTGTGATGACAATGCCTAGCTTTCAAAATGCCGTGAAAAAATAACTTTAGCCTGCTACTGTTCTTTCATCTCTATAACGTTGCGCGCCACTATGCCCATTAACCCCAGCAAATATAAATGTACATTCATCGACAATTTGAAGTTTATTGATGCCGAACGTTGGAATGCACTCTGTCCCGGCGATTATCCGTTCGTGCGCCACGAGTTTTTGTCGGCATTGGAAACGAGTGGTAGTGTTAGCAGCGATAAAGGTTGGCAGCCGCAACATCTGCTCGTAGAAGAAAATGATGTGCTCATTGCAGCAGTGCCGCTGTATATAAAATATCACTCTTATGGCGAGTATATTTTTGATTGGGCCTGGGCCGATGCGTACAAGCGGCATGGTTTGGATTATTATCCAAAATTAATTTCTGCAATTCCATTTACGCCCTGTAGCGGTACGCGAATTTTAATAGCTGATTCTACAAAACAACCTACATTAATTTCGCTAATAGTTACCGCAATAAAAAAACGTGCGGAGGACTTAAATGCATCAGGCTGGCATTGTCTATTTCCAATAGCAGAAATTTCCGCGCAATTAAGATTATCCGAAACATTGCAACGCATTGGCTGCCAATTTCATTGGTTTAATCGTGATTATAAAAACTGGGATAATTTTGTCGCAACAATGACTTCGCGTAAACGAAAAAATATCAATAAAGAACGGCGTAATATTCAGGAACAAGAAATTTATTTCTTAGTAAAAGAAGGTGCAGATATTAACGCAACTGATTGGAATTTGTTTTATCAACTTTATTGCAATACTTATTTAAAGCGTAGTGGCCACAATGGATATTTAACGAAACAGTTTTTTAATGCGCTGAGCGAAAATTTTTCTGCGTCTGTGATGATGGTTATTGCACAACATAAAGAAAGCCCTATCGCTGCAGCATTATTTTTTAAAGACGGGAACACTCTTTATGGGCGTTACTGGGGATGCGTAGCAGAATACGATTTTTTACATTTTGAAACTTGTTATTATCAGGGCATTGACTATGCGATTAAAAATGGCTTGCAGCGTTTTGATGGTGGTGCGCAAGGAGAGCATAAAATACAGCGCGGCTTTGAACCAGTCCTCACTTATTCAAATCATTGGTTAATGCACGATGAGTTTCAGCAAGCTATAAAAAACTTTGTCGAACAAGAAGCAGAAGGTGTGCGAACTTACTGCACAAATGCAAAAAATAATTTACCTTTTAAGGAAGCATAACGTGTTAATAAGCCGTTTATTAAAACCACTACATCCGCGTAATATTTTAATCGCGCTTGATGAAATTGATGCGGAAACTCCATCGTACTCACTGAGTAGGCCGCAAGCGCTACGTCGTGTAGTTATGGTCCTCGCTTGTGTCTGTGTGAGTTTGCTATTGGATCACTACGCAAAATTTTCTGATAATTTGCATAGTTTATTATTGCTAATAGCTGAATGGAAAAATCTACCCGGTAATTTTTATCAACACCAATTAGCACTTACCGGTTGGGCTGAGCTGTATGAGTATGCGTGGTGGACAAGCGTGCATTTCGTTAGTTATGTTGTATTACCGGTGTTGTGTATTCGCTATTTTTTCAAACAGCGTGTGCGTGATTTTGGCTGGCAATTAAACCAGGCGCCACAACATTGGCGAGGCTATTTGTTGTTACTCAGCCCAATTTTAGTATTTGTGTATTTGGTTAGTTTGGGGAAAGACTTTGTTAACCATTATCCCTTTTATAGTTTGGCCGGCCGCAGTTGGGCAGATTTGTTGGGTTGGGAATTTTTGTACCTGTGTCAATTTGTATTTTTAGAATTTTTCTTTCGTGGTTTTATTGTGAATGCATTGCGCCCCGCTATAGGTGCAAATGCCATTTGGGTTATGTGCGTACCCTATTTGATGATTCACTTTCCCAAGCTTTGGCTTGAGGCTACGGGCGCAATTTTCTTCGGTTTGTTTTTAGGGATACTCGCATTGCGCTCACGTTCTATTTGGGGCGGAGTAATGGTGCACGCTGGGGTTGCCGTCAGTATGGATTTGGCTGCGCTCATCCGCAAACAAGGTTTACCTACATCTTTTTGGCCATTTTAATTAATGTATTAGCGGGGAAGCTATTTAGAAATGATTGTGGAGCGACCCATTTTTTGTCAATGCATAAAGTGGGACTTCGTAAGTATTTGATTTAATATCAATTTTTGTATCAATGCATAAGGTTTTTTGAGTTACAAGAGGGGGTTAGCAGAGATGGAACGTAATAAATCAGCAGGAAAGCGGCAATTTATTGAACACTCTTCTGATAATTCAAGCGCTTAAGAAGTAACTTCACGCAAAAAATATGACGTAATTTTTTACAAAAATAATACAAATATTCTGCAGGCCTTAGAGCGAATAGACAACGTTGTCTTAATGTTTGTATGCAGCAGCATGGCAGCTCATTAAAAAATATGGCGCAATTTTTTGTAAAAATACTACAAATTATTCTGTAAATTTAGCAGTAGATTGACAACGTTGTCTTTGTTGTTTGTATACAGTTTTAATGTTATTTATCGAAACTACGCTGCAATTATTAGTAAGAATAATACAAATTATTTTACATACTTCTGCGTGACATCCAGAAAAAATTTTAGAAACATAGTAAAAATCAACAGATCATAAAGTGTACAGAATCGTGAAATTTTACGTGTTTTACAGCGTTTTTTGGTAAATCTTACATAATTAAAATTTTGTACTACAATAAAAACAGTTTTTTTATTTCTAATTTCTTAAATTTTAACGCCATTTCTAAAAAAATCTGCTATCCGGCGTCAAAGTTTGTAAAGACTATAAAAGGAAGGTGAAATAAATGTCCAAAGTAATTAAGTCTGAGCACTAGATAAACAACTAAATAACAGTTATTTATTCTAGAGAAAATCAAAACAGTATGGTAACTTGCCTAACGCAGCGATCTTATCAACGCGGCAGCAAACATAAAGTTACGATAACAATTAAAGTTTCGAGGAATAACTCCATGCAAAAAACAATAAGCTTTAAAAAGAAAGTCATTGCTAGTGCAATCGCGTCTGCTTTGGC
>JAYTSJ010000294.1:0-14965 GCA_043745725.1 Gammaproteobacteria bacterium
CGTTTAACGATAACCGTTGGGATTACTACTACAGCCTCAGACGCGGTAGCGACGGCACCACCACTACCCATTTATTTACCGTCTATTTTGAAACCGACAAGTTAGTCAAAACCGAGGGGGATTATTTGCCAGGCGCCGCTCCGCTTAGTAACGATAAATCTGAGCGTTATTTGGATGATGCAAGACGCGACATGCCTTTACCCACAAACTAACCGCTGCCAAAGATAAGATTCCGCTTAACTTTTATGATCCAGGGAAGGATCTAGCCGCCTCACGTTGAACCCATTCCCACATCACCATCAACAGCCAACTCTGCTTGACACTTTTTCATGATCAGCTAGGCTCAAAGTATCAATTGCCCAGACTTTTTGGCTGGGATTCTTACTCTTTTCGCATTTAACCTAACTCGAGTGATTACTGAATCAACGATGGATTTTTTTAGCAAGCATTGGCCTTTTTTAAATTGGCGTTTCTATCTGCGCAAACTTAAAAAACAATTTCAAATTTATGAAGCTGAGCCTGCCGTGGCGGCGCATTTCCGTGCGCAGCAATTACAAGCGATTATTCGTTTAACCCCCTTAACCATGCTTTCTAACACGGTTAATGCAACCGCCATTTTATTCGCTTTTTTTAATACGCCGCATTTTCCGAGTTTAGTCATTTGGTCAATTTTTTTAAGTTATTGTATTTATAGCGGCACGCATGCCTGGCTTTCGCAGCGCAATAGACCACCCCTTGAACAGGTTTCCGAGCGAGCACTAACTCGCGCCACCCGCCACGCGATGATACTTGGCGTCATTTGGGCAGCGGCGCCCATAATCGCACTACAAAATCACGACCCACGCCTCACACTTTTATTAACGACTATCTGTACCGGTATGCTTTGCGGTGGCGGATTTGCATTAGCCACTATTCCGCAAGCTGCAATTGCCTTCGCAGTTATTCTCACGCTGGGCTGCGAAATTGCACTATTCAAAAGTCACCTCACCGAGCATTGGGATTTAGCAATACTACTGTTGGTTTACGCTTTTATTGTTTGTGCGACCGTTATTTCTACCGCAAGAACATTTGGTGCGCGCTTAATGGCTGAAGCTGAAACATCACATCAACAACAATTGGTGAGCTTGCTGTTACACGATTTTGAAGCGCACACCAGTGACTGGCTGTGGGAATTAAATGACCGCGGGTTACTACAAAATCCTTCAAAAAAATTATCGGCGCTGCTTGGTCGCGATGACGATATATTAAATTCAACGGCCTTTGTTGACTTATTTGATTTGACTTTTATTCACAACATTGACAACAATTTACCGATTTATTCCATTGCGCATTTACGCAATTTGCTAAACGGCACCTCACCTTTTAGCGATATAACTCTGCCAATTATTATTAACGGTGAACGCCAATGGTGGCAATTAACTGCGAAACCACTTTTTAGTAAAAAAAGCAAACTTATTGGCTGGCGCGGCGTAGGCTCAGACGTCACGCAAAAACATACCGTTGAATTAGAAATGCGACGGCTGGTGAATATAGACACACTCACAGGCCTAACAAATCGGCATCATTTTAATGAATACATTGAAAAAATTCGTCAACGCAATGCGCAAGAAAGTTTTGCCCTTTTTCTGTTAGATCTGGATAACTTTAAACAGATTAATGATTCACTGGGGCACGATGTAGGTGACCGAGTGTTGCAAACTATTGCCGAACGTTTACAGAAAACCATTCGCAGCACTGATTTAATGGCGCGCTTAGGTGGCGATGAATTTGCGCTGCTGAGTTATGTAGATGATTCCAATGTGAAAGCCAGCCTTCTTGCCCAACGCTTACTCGATACGTTTAGCACACCCTGTCACATTGATGGGTTTAATTTGCCCATGAGCTGTAGTATTGGCATAGCGCTCGCGCCGGAACACGGACATGAACCAGGTGTCCTGTTAAAAAATGCTGATATGGCACTTTACGCAGCTAAAGCAGCAGGACGAAATACATTCCGTTTTCACGAAGCGGGCATGGAAATTATCGCACAAAAAAAATTACATCTACTCAACGACATGCGCCACGCACTGGAAGAAAATGTGGTGACGCGTCAACTTTTAAATAAACGTTTTTCAACAGATTTTCCGTGGCCAACTACACCCATCACCGGGCAATTCGAAATTTATTTTCAACCGCAAATTACTTTAGCTACGCAAAAAATTATCGGCTTTGAAGCTTTACTGCGCTGGCATCACCCGGAACAAGGATTCATTTTACCAGCACAGTTTATTCCGCTCGCAGAAGAGTCTAATTTAATTATTCCCATTGGCACCTGGGTACTCGTTGAATCCTGTAAATATGCGGCCAAATGGGACAATGATTGGCGCATTGCGGTGAACCTATCTGCAATACAATTTCGCGAAGGTAATGTGGTTGAATTAGTTCGTTGGGCGCTACGCATCAGCGGCTTGGCACCTGAACGCCTGGAATTAGAAATTACCGAATCCTTATTAATTCACGACAATGTCGCCGCTAAACAAACCCTTACCGCACTGCGTGAGTTAGGTGTGCGCATTGCACTGGATGACTTTGGCACCGGCTACTCATCACTTGCTTATTTGCGTAGCTTTCCGCTTGACACCTTAAAAATTGATCGCTCTTTTGTCAGCGCGTTAAATCAGGATGCTAGTGCGTTAGCAATTGTGACCGCAATTATTCAGCTTGCTAATGCGCTGCAATTGGACACCACCGCAGAAGGCGTTGAGTCGCAAGTTGAAGCAGATATTCTGCGCAACTGCGGTTGCAATGAAGCTCAAGGTTATTATTTTGGTAAACCACAACCCTTACTCGATGCTATTGCTGACGCCCGGAATTTAACCTTAAAACCTAGCCCTTTTAACGCATCCGCAAAATAGAAATAAACCCTAAACACTCTGTACTCATTCAAACATCATCTATACTAAAATCAAAATTAATGTGCCTACCATAGCCTCTTCGAGACCCACAACTGCATGCTCAAACGTATTGCCGTTAAAGATTTATGTTTAGGCATGTTCGTTGCCGAACTGTGCGACTCATGGATGGAACACCCTTTTTCAAAGACTCAATTCCTCTTGAATGATGAAAAAGATCGCGACAGTATTTGCGCCAGTGGCATTAAAGAAGTATGGATTGATACCGCTAAAGGGATCGATGAAGTATCGCCCTCTACACAAACCATTAGCGATATTAACCAGGAAACTGAAAACGTATTATTGCGTGCCGCCAACGCTCAAAAAGTAACGCCGCCAACTATCGAAGCAGAACTTAAACAAGCCACCGAGATATGCAACCGTGCCAAAGAAGCGGTGAAGCTCATGTTCACCCACGCGCGAATGGGCAAAGCAATTGAAGTGGCCCAAGTGCAGGTGATGGTTGAAGAAATTTCAGATTCAGTTTCTCGCCAGCCACATGCATTTATTAGCTTCGCACGCTTAAAAGACAATGACGAATACACCTATATGCATTCTGTAGCAGTCTGCGCACTCATGATTGTACTCGCACGCCAATTGAGTTTAAACGATAGCATGGTGCGCGAAGCCGGGCTTGCCGGGTTACTCCATGATCTGGGTAAGATGGGTATTGCGAATAAAATTTTAAACAAACCTGGCAAGCTCACCGATAAAGAATTTAATACCATTAAGGCTCACCCCGAAATAGGCGCAAAACTATTATTAGGCAACACGTTAGTCAGCGCATTAGTGCTGGATGTTGTATTACATCACCACGAAAAAATGGATGGCAGTGGTTACCCACACGGATTAAACGGTGACAATATTAGTTTGTTTGCCAAGATGGGCGCGGTGTGTGATGTATATGATGCCATTACTTCCAATCGCCCTTACAAAAAAGGCTGGCCTCCAGCTGAATCTATTCGCAAAATGGCGGAGTGGAGTAAAGGCCACTTTGATGAATTGGTATTTCAATCGTTTGTAAAAGCCGTAGGTATTTATCCCACCGGCTCACTCGTGCGACTGGAGAGTGGCCGACTCGGTGTGGTACTTGAACAAAATGAAAACTCATTGCTCACGCCCAACGTAAAAGTATTTTATTGCGCTAAATTAAACACACCTATTGTGCAAGAAATCGTGAATTTATCGTTAATGATGGGCACAGACAAAATTGTCGGGCGCGAAATGCCAGAGGATTGGGGCTTCCTTAATTTGGATTCACTCTGGATGGAAAATTAATGTTTAACTACGCTGTATTTTTATAAGCTACACGATGTTTTTTATAAACTCTACTATGGCTTTTATAATTGACGCTCGCATGCACTTAATGAGCCCTATCCCAAATTTCACGCAACTGATCTGCTAAGGTCATGGGATCAAAAGGTTTAGCAATCACACCTACCGCGCCTAAATCCAAATAACCTTTCACCTCTAGTGGCTGTACCTTTGCAGTCATAAACACAACTGGAGTGTGTGCGAGCGATGGAAATTTCCGCAACTCCACAAATGTTTCCGGGCCACCTATACCTGGCATCATCACATCCAACAATACTAAATCCGGATTAAATGCGACAGCTTTTTTAAGCGCCTCATTACCCGATGAACAAGCTTCTAACGTGAAGCCACTGATTGCTTCTAATACCATCACCGTAATAGCTCGAATATCAAGATCATCCTCAACGTACAAAATACGATCCAGAGATTTATTCATCATATTTTCCTTTTTAACAATTAAAAAATAAATTGCTAACGAAAAAATTATTACTATTAAAACTTTTTTCGAATCGTAGTTAATATTACCAAATCGTGTGACATTTTTATGCGGATAATTTTATTTAGTGGAAATTTGGCTTTTATATTTTTAACCTCATGAAGAGACTTGTGCAGATGATGCCAATGCGATAATTATGGCTGCAATAACATTTGCCGCCTCAATCGGTTTTTCTAACCATTGGATATTGGCATACATAGAATTATTTTTTATTTCCTGACGCAGCTCATCGAAATGCGCTGAAATGACTACAATTGGAATACGCTGGGTACTGCTATCCGAACGCAATTGCCGAATAAGTGCTATCCCGTTTATGTCCGGCAAATGTAAATCCAGAGTTATAGCTTGGTAGGTATAGAACGTTAAACGTTCCAGGGCCATTTTGCCATTGTAGGCAATATCCACACGATAATTATGGGTGCGCAACATTATGGCGATTAATTCCGCAATATCGTAATCATCTTCTACGACTAAAATTCGTTTGCCGGTTTGCGTTCGCGTATCCTGCTTTTCAATATAACGTTTGTGCGCTTCTTCGCAGGGTAACTCAAAATAGAACTGCGCCCCGCTTCCCTCTAATGAATCAAAACCAATCTTGCCGCCCATGCGCTCAATCATTTCTTTGCTAATCGTTAAACCTAAACCAGTACCACCTTTTTGCCGGGAATCTGATGAATCTGCCTGAGTAAATTTTTGAAAAATTCGACTTCTAAATTGTTCAGGAATACCGGGACCTTTATCGATAATAGTAACGCGTGCCACACCAAAATATTTTTCAATATTCACTTTCACCACCTCGTTTAATGGTGAAAATTTTGCCGCATTGGATAATAAATTTGCCAAGACTTGCGCCAACCGCTCGGCATCAACAATGATATATATATCTTCTGTCCATTGGCCATTAAGTTGAAAGGAAACATTGTACTGTGCAGCGTAAGCGGTATTTGCCTCAATCGCTTGTTGAACAATCGGCAACAAAAGCTGTGGCTGCATATTAAAACTGACTTGACCTGCAATCAACTTATCCATATCCAGCAAATCATTCACTAAATGTATTAAGCGCAAACTATTTTTGTGGGCAATATTTAACATTTTGATCGATGTTTCAGGCAACTCTCCCGCGGCGCCGCTCTTAATAATACCGAGCGCGCCACTGATGGATGTCAAGGGTGTACGTAACTCATGGCTTACTGTTGAAATAAATTCCGTTTTCATTTGATCGATACGCTTTAACTCACTGATATCGCGACCTAACTCTAAATAACCAATAATATCGCCGGCGGAATTGCGCAATGCGGTAACGCTAAGCAGCACCGGAAACTGTGAACCGTCTTTACGAACATAAGTCCATTCGTTTTCATCTTCATCACCTTCGCGCACTCGCGCAATAAATACCTCAAAGCCAGGAGAAATTACTGAACCAAACTCCTGCGATAATTTCTCAGAGGCTTTAATAATTTCTGTTGCCAAATGCAATGGCGCAGGAGTACTGATGTTAATCATTTCCAGCGCACTCCAACCAAGCATAGTTTCGGCACCGCGGTTAAAGGTTTTGATTACGCCATTCTTATCTGTTGAAATAATGGAAATGCTCGCAGCGTCAAAAATTGCTTCACGAAGTGCGTTGGTTTCTTGTAATTTAAGTTCCGCACGTTTTGCTGCAGTAACATCAGACTGAAAACCATGCCATAAGATACTCCCCTCACTCAAGCGTTCTGGATGCGCCACCATGTGTACCCAAATTTCTCCACGAACGCTATGCACTACGCGAAAAGTTGCCTCCCAGGGTGTTAATTTTGTTGCGGAGGTTGACATGCTTTCACTCATCCACCCGATATCATCCGCGTGTATTCTTTGAAAAATTTTCGTAGCACTTTCTTTTATTTCGTCAGGATTAACGCTGTAAATCTCACTGATGCCAACGCTGACATAAGGGAATAGCGTTCGACCATCGGGATTTAATTGAAATTGAAAAACAAACCCCGGCAAGTTCTCGCTGAGCTTGGTAAATCTGTCGAGCAGCACTTGTTGTTCAGATTGATGTTGCCAACGCTCTAAGGTTACGCCCGTCCATCGAGCAAAAAGGCGGAGAAAGTTTTTATCTAAATCATCATAAGGTTGATGCACATTTTGCGAAATAAAACTGAGCGTGCCGTAGAGTTCGCCGTTGATCCAAATGGGAGCTCCGATGTAGCTTTCTATGCTGTCTTTTTGGTAGGCATAGTGTTTTGCATAATCGCTTGCGCCAAGGTTGTCACAAACAAAAACGTCTTTATATTGATACACCTTCTCACACAAATAATTGGACAGCGGACTAACCTTATTTTCGACGCTGTTGCCGGTAGGTGTAACTTGCACCTTAATTTGATATTGGTGACCTCTGATGGCACTAACAGTACCGGTAGGCATGCCCAAATAGCGCGAACCCACTACCAACGCCTTCTCTAGTTGATCTTTTGCATCTACCGCAGAAGCTGAGGCTATTTCGTTCAATGCACTGAGTGCAGCTTGTTGGCGGATAACAATAATTTCAGTGTTTTTGCGCTCCGTAATATCGGTATAAATTCCTAAAATAAGCAACGCTTTTCCATCCGGTTGCCACTCAACAACTTTGCCGCGAGTTAAAATCCATTTGTAATTACCATTCGCCATGCGCAACCGATACTCACTTTCAAGCAAGGGGGTTTCGCCTTTAATGTGCCGAATCATTTCTGCATAGCTGGTACGCTTATCACTAGGATGAATATGTTCCAGCCATTCTTCAACATCAATATCGCCGCCATCATTCGCGGGCAAGCCACAGAGCTCGCGCCATTCTTGTGATAAACGCGCACGATTTGTGGCGATATTCCACTCCCAAAATCCCGACTCTTTACTCACCAACGCCAAGGTTAAACGTTGTTTTGACTGCTCACTGGCGTAGCGCTCTTCTTGAAACTGTTGCTTGTAGGCAGCCAATATACGAGCTAAACGATGGCGATCAACGTAAAACAAAACCCAAAGTGCCAACTCTGCCAAAATAAGTTCAAGCAAATATTTATGTATTATTAACTTACGCTCAACATTGTGCGCCGCCAGCACCGAGGTAATATCACTCCAGGTTAATACCAACACTTTGGGCGATAACACTAACACCTGTTGCGCAGAATAATCCCGTGGGCGATTGAGGCAAAGCAGGTAACTCCTACCTTGATCATGCATTATCCATTGCGCTTCATGCTCGCCAATTGGATTAGGCAAAAGCCCCTTACTCAACCACTCCTTGACTATGGAGTGGGTAAAACTTTCAAGCGCCCATTGCCCGGAAGTGGTATTGCCAGAGGCTTGTATTGCCAAACGCACCTCGCTCCAGAGCACATCATTCACTAGCGACGGATGCAATAAAATTGCTTGCCCCTGAGAACCCTGGCTATTTTGCGGATAGGATGATGGCGCTAATAATGCCAAGCCAATTTCAATAGCGGCAATGGCACTGCTTCCATTTGGCTCATCCAGTGCAAATATTGGCACTACTGCACGATAGCTACTGCCGGAACGGCCAACCTCCATGCCCATTGTCGTTATACCTTGCGTTATTGCGCTGGCCACCATAGGCCGATAAGAGGCGACGCTATCGCCGAACCTATCTACTTTTTGAGCACGCAAAAACACCGTGGCACTTGTACCAAAATAGACATTAAGTTGATGTACTCCTGCCGCTGCCATCCTCCGCCAATAGGGTTGGAGTAATAGATTAAGCTGACTGCGTAGCCGCATACTCGCTAGGGAACCACCGCTACCGCCTTCGGCATCGTGCGCGGGATAAGCTTCACGGATAAGTTTCACTACGCTTTTATCTTCAGTAATTAACTGTGCCAAGAGCATTGCTTGCTGGGTTAAATCAGTCTGATTGGCTAAGAGTGAAGCCTGTAATGTGCTTTGCTGTAGCGACAATTGGCGCTGCCATTGCTGCTCCTGGCGATCCAGCTCATCCCATAAAAAAAAGACAAATAGACCTAACAGCGCCAGCGCTAGAAGCCACGGTAACCCTTTGTAGATTTGTTTATTTTCTAGATCCATTAGCAATCTCACACAGGAAAAGGCTGCTCACTTTGAGGGAGACAAGTTCTTTAAGTGTAGTGCAGTTTTTTTGAACAGCAGAGGAATTACGCGGGGAATACCGGGGCGCCTTAGCGCCTGTACTTAGGCTTTAAGTTTAGGCTTAGGCTTCGCACTTGTGATCAGGCTTCATCAGCCCCGGCATTTTTTTCAGCACGCTTGCGGCGCGCATCTTTAGGATCACAAATAAGTGCACGGTATATTTCTACGCGGTCGCCTTGATGCAATACATGGCTTGCCGCTGAAGCATCACCCTTGCCACTCAATGACTGACCAAAAATACCCAGCTTTAGGTTAGCCATATCAATTTCAGGAAAAAATTTGACGATACCTGAACGTTCAACGGCTTGCAGTGCAGTTGTCCCCGGCTCTACCAGGAAAGTAATAATTTTTTGCTGATGCGGTAAAGCGTAAGCCACTTCTACAGTAATTAAATCAAAATCTGCCATACAATATCCACGCAACTCGCAAACTTATTTTTTAAAATTTACTTTTTCTATCTTTACTGTTTATAGACTTACTTTTTATAAACTTGATGCGCTCGCGCACATAAGGCATCTACTTGCTTGCTTGCAACCGCTTCAAACAGTTTGCCAACCGCCAAGCCTAAAAGTTTATTTTGCAGCTCAAACTCTAGTTCAAAACTAACCTTGCACGCATCTATGGCGAGCGACGTGAATTGCCAACAGCCTTCCAACCGTTTAAACGGCCCATCCACCAGAGTCATACTCATCCGCTCAGGCGCTTGTAAGTGATTGCGAGTAACGAAACTTTGCGTTACTCCCGCTTTACTCAACTCTAATCGCGCTTCCAACCAATCGCCCTCGCGTTTAAGAATTTTAGCGGCGGTGCAACCGTCCATATACTGCGGATAGGCCTCAATATCATTCACTAATTCAAACATTTGCTGCGCTGAAAAAGTGATGAGCGCGGAGCGTTTTACCGAATGGGCCAAAGCTTACTCCGCCACTACAACTGTCAACACGGGATACACTCCATTCACAATAATCACCAATACCGCCAAGGGTGCAAAATAACGCAACACAAAACGCCAAACAGCATATAAATACGGTGAATCCTGTTGCATTTCGTGCTTGGTAATCTCGGTATTCATCACCCAACCGACAAAAATAGCAATCAATAAACCACCTATTGGCAAAAGTAAATTAGCGGTAAAGAAATCAATACTGGTGCGGAAATTCATGCCCCAAATCAGCTCTTGATCTGACCATTCATTGAATGACAATACTGAGCCCAAGCCCAAGAGCCATGCTGCGCCCGCGACTATCAAACAAGCACTGATGCGATGAAAGTCAAAACGCTCATTAAGGTAGGCAACTGCTGGCTCAAGCAATGAGATAGTGGAGACCCACGCCGACAAAATCACCATCAAAAAGAATGCAGAACCAATAAACACCCCCGCAGGCATGGAGCCGAAAGCGACGGGTAAAGTGACGAATATTAATCCGGGGCCCTGGCTCGCTTGAATTCCAGGAGTGGCGAACACAAATGCAAATACAAACAAGCTGGTAATGATGGCAACCAGCACATCCAGCAATGCCACAATAATGACCGTTTTACCAATGGCGGCAGTGCTTGGCATATAAGCGCCATACGCCATGATTGCTCCCATCCCCAAGCTTAAGGTGAAAAAGGCATGACCCAGCGCGATAAGCGTGGCATTCCAGGATAAGTCCTCCACATTAAAACTAAACAAAAAGCGCGCACTGGTAAGCAACTCACCGGTGGTATAGGCATAACCGAGCAACGCCAATAGCAGCAATAACAAAATCGGCATGGTCCAACGGATGACATTTTCCAAACCCTTATTCACACCAAACATTAGTACCAGCGCGGTCATCGCCATAAACGATGTGTGTGATTGCACTAAACGACTGCGGTCTGCAAGAAGTGCATCAAACAATTTATTAGAGCTGTCACCATCCAGCCCGACAAATTTGTTTTGTGCCGCCAAGGCAAAATAATCGAGTGTCCAACCTGCAATTACTGTGTAATAAGAAAGAATCAAAAAACCTGCAATGACGCCCAACCAGCCAATTAATGTCCAAAACCACGAAGCACCCGCCTCGGTCCGAATATTATTCATAGTGGTAATCGGGTTAGCGCGACCACGGCGGCCAAGCATGATTTCCGCCATCATAATCGGAATACCCACCAAAGCCACGCAGGCCAGGTACAGCAACACAAAAGCGGCACCGCCATTTTCACCCGCAATATAAGGAAACTTCCAAATATTGCCCAAACCTACGGCTGAACCTGTCGCCGCCAAAATGAAGCTGCCACGCCGGCCCCAAATTGCATGTTGTTTCAGTCTTTTCACTGGGATAGCCCTGCGCGAATGGTTAAAGTTGATTGTAACGGGAATAGATCATTTACATAAGCCTAGGCAGTCACAAGCGCCGAGCAATAGTCTGGGATTGAGTTGGCTCAAACCGACAATTTTCTGCGTATAATGGCCGCCAGCTCAACAGAGACAACATAGATTCATGGCCAAGAAACAGCAAAAAACAAATGGCACCACCATCGCCGTCAACCGCAAGGCCAAGTTTGATTACGAACTCTCGGATCGTTTCGAAGCAGGCATGGTACTGCTGGGGTGGGAAGTCAAAAGCCTGCGCGCAGGGAAAACCCAACTCACCGATTGTTATGTGATTTTCAAAGATGACGAAGCTTGGCTATTCGGGGCGCAAATCAACCCTTTGCAAACCGTGTCTACCCACTATGTCACCGACCCGACACGCACTCGTAAGCTATTATTGAATCGCCGTGAGATTTCGCGCTTGCAAGAAGCGTCGCAACAAAAGGGTTATACCGTGGTAGCCACGGCTATGTATTGGAAAGAGCACTTGGTAAAATGCGAAATCGCGCTGGCTAAAGGCAAGCAGGAACACGACAAACGCGAGACGGAAAAAGATCGCGATTGGCAACGCCAAAAACAAAGAGTCTTTCAAACCGGAAATAAAGCCGGAAATAAAGAGTAAGCTTTTATAGTATTGGTTAGTCGCGGAATAAACTGGGGACAGATATGAACGCAACCATTCCAAAAACAGCGTCTGCGGTGGCGGACTCTTTGTGGGAATCCATTCGCAGTCAGACCCGCAAACAGGCTGAACATGAGCCTGTGCTTGCGAGCTTTTTATACGCCACTATTCTTAACCACGACACTCTGGAAGCGGCGCTCAGTTTCCATCTCGCTAACAAGCTGGATAGCCCGGCACTGCCTGCGATGTTAGTGCGCGAAGTCATTGAGCAAGCCTTAAGCGCTGATCTGACTATTGGCCAAGCCGTACGTGCAGACTTGCTCGCTGTAAGTGAACGCGATTCAGCTTGCTGCTCACTCGTTACGCCCTTTTTATTCTTCAAAGGTTTTCACGCACTGCAAGCTTATCGCATTGCCCATTGGCTTTGGCTACAGGGGCGCAATTCACTCGCCCTGTTTTTGCAGAACCGTATCTCCTGTGTATTTGCCGTTGATATCCACCCTGCCGCTAAAATCGGCAAGGGCATTATGTTTGACCATGCGACCGGTATTGTTATTGGCGAGACCGCCGTTGTAGAAGATAACGTCTCAATCATGCAGTCGGTAACACTCGGCGGAACCGGTAAAGAACACGGCGACCGTCACCCTAAAGTACGCAGCGGCGTGTTAATTAGCGCAGGAGCAAAAGTGCTGGGAAATATTGAAATTGGCGAATGCGCAAAAATTGGTGCAGGTAGCGTAGTACTGAAAGATGTCGCGCCGCGCACCACCGTTGCCGGCGTGCCCGCTAAAGAAATTGGCGTCACCAGCTGCAAGCAACCTGCACGCGACATGGACCACCACATTAACTGAGACCTTTACACACCTAGGTGTAAAGGTTGTTAATAAACCCCATCGCAGTGATCAATCAGCTCCACTGCTGCCACAATTAAATGATAAAGCGTACTTGCCGGCGCAAAATCTACTACAACTTCATCTTGTGCACCACGCTGATCTACGTAGGAACCCGGAGCTGTAGAACAAAGGTAGTAATCAAATAAATCATTCACCGCTTTTATCGCAATCGCTTCTGCGTTCGGGTTGCCTTCCCTTATTTGCACCAGGCTGGCTTTAATTAATTCGGTGATACCCCAACAGCGTTTGTTTCTATCTATGACACGGCCATCAGGTGTAACTGCATCAAACAACAAGCCAGATTTATCCATGCCTATGGCTATGCCTTTTTCATAGAGCACACGAGTGTATTGGCGAACTGGACGCCCGCTGCGACGACTATACCAATCTAACAACCAAACCCATTCCATCATGTGGCCAGGCTCAACCACCTCACCTTTAGCATCACCGCAACGCTGCCAATCGTTTTGAAAAAATTCAAATAAAACTTGTTGTTCCGCATCAAAAAAACGCGTTTGAAACAACGCAAATAATTCACCTACTCGCGCTAACCATTTAGCATCGCCAGTAGCATCATAAAGTGCAAGAAAAGCTTCAAATAAATGCATATGCGGATTTTGACGGCGACAGGCAAAGTCATAATCACCTTCAATCCAACCACCACAGGCAGAACCGAAACACTCATCCAAATGAGCCACTATTTTTTCAGCTTCGGCAAGTGCTGCCTTATCGCCAAAAGCACGATAGCACCACGCATTAGCAAGAATAAAAAATGCATGATCGTAAAGATCCTGCTTCGCATCCACTACTTTAAAGTGTTTATCCATTAAATGAGTGTAACCACCAGCCGCTATTGGATGGGCAGCATATTTCTGCACGAAGCCCAGCAAATTTTGCGCGACCTCCTGACCTTGCGAACACCAACCACGGCTTGCTGATACCGTGAAAAAAAATGCTTGCCGCGCCTGTACCCGAACTCGCACACTGGACTCAAGATCAGGTGCTCCACTTGGCAATAAGCGCTCATAATGTGCCCGCGTTTGGGGGTCAAGACCGCGCTCTAACCAGAGCGGAATCGCATCATTTTTTATCCAGCTTTGTAGCCGATGTGCAGCTGCTTTTAATGGTGCAGACATAGCATTTTTCCTGAAACAATCAGCGAGATAATTCAAGCTCAATGGCTTTTTTCAGCTTGTCGGAATCTGGCCCTGTCATGCTGCCAAAATGTTGGATAACTTTACCGTCTTTACCAAGCAGATATTTATTAAAATTCCACTTGGGAGCGCCAGCTTCGCGATTGAGATATTGAAACAGGTTGTTTGCCTCATCGCCACGAACATGCGTAGGTGCCAGCATACTAAAAGTGACACCAAAATTAAGAAAGCAGATACCAGCTGCCTTTTCCTCATCTTTATCTTCCTGATTAAAATCATCACTGGCAAAACCAACTACCACTAATCCCTTATCTTTATAGGTTTGATACAAGGCCTCCAAGCCTTTGAACTGTGAGGTGAAACCGCAATGGCTAGCGGTGTTGACCACCAAAACAGTTTTGTTTTCAACCAGCTGACAAAGCGTTACTTTTTCATTGGAATGCAATTTGCGGTATTCACCTTGCAAATAATCCGGGCAAGCTGCAGTGGCCACACTGGTCATTAAACCCATCATCAATGCTCCCAAAATTTTAGCAATATTGTTCACGGTAATTCCTCATTATTGGCAATGATACGAAGCAGAATTCTTTGGATAATACACGATAAAAAGAATAAAAGTCAGTTACCCAGATAACCGACTTTGATCAAAAGAGGTGGCTTTAAAACCAAAAAGAAAGGTAAAAACGAATTACATCGGCATCGAGGCTGTAGAGATTTTCATCACCGTCCTTAAAGCCCTTTAATTTCATAAAATTATTGAAGTCATGGAAATCATCGTAGTTAATTTGCATATGATCCCAATAGAAGTTAGCCGTACTTTTATCAAAACCTGGCAAGGCCCAAGGTAACTTATAGGTTAATCCGAGACCAATACTCCTTGATGAAAATTGGCTCAGCTCCTTATCGCGAGCAAGAAAAGTCTGAGCATTTTTATAAGGAAATAAATCGCTGTAGAAGTCGGCTTGTGTTTGACTATATACACGGTATTTCACTTCAACTAAAACATCTTTATACACTTCCTGCGTATATCGCAGTTCCGCATTTTTTGCCTTTACTCCCCAGCTATCAGAAAAGTTAC